>CADCQC010000330.1 GCA_902803455.1 uncultured Prevotellaceae bacterium | reverse complement strand
TCTGATAGAAGATCATGTTGGGGAAGCGCCTTCCGTCGCCAGGGAAATACATATATCTGTAATTGTAGGAAGCGATATCCGTCTCATGAACCAGTGGTGCAGGCAGAGAGTCAGTCTCCAAAGACCTCACTCTGGGATGCATGGCCACCGTGATCGGACGCGTGTTGTCATATCTGAGCAGCACAGGCTTCATCATACGATAGGTGGTGACGCCCCAATCATGGAAGGGCAGTTCCCAGAACCCCTGCAACTCATTGCCTAAGGACCAGATGATGACAGATGGATGGTTGCGGTCGCGCTTGATCCATTCAGGCAGATCATAAGGCCAAAGTTGCATCCAATCCTTTCTGCCTCCGGTAAAAGAAGTCAACCATTTGTCGTATAATTCATCAACGACCAGGAAACCATACTGATCACACAGGTCAAGGAAGGACTTGGAATACGGATTATGAGACGTGCGGATATGATTGAATCCAAAATCTTTGAGCAACTGTAAGCGTTTTTCTATCGCACGGGGATAGGCAGCCGCCCCCAAGGCACCCAGAGAATGGTGGTTAGCGATACCCTTGAGAACCACTTTCTTTCCATTCAACTTCAAGCCAAAGTCAGGTGAGAATTCCACTTTCCGGATGCCGAAGTTCTCCTCCACCACATCCGCCACCTGTCCGTCCGGCCGCAGCAATTCCACTTTAGCACGATAAAGATTTGGCGATTCACACGACCATCTCATCGGATGCCCGATCAAGGTGTCGAGCACGATGTGCTCATTCTCTTTCATTTTCCTATTGAAAGGAATCTGTTTCGTATTGTCACAACAAATTGAGCCATCAGGAGAGAAGATCTGCGTGTGGACCGTCAGGTTATCGATTTTCAATCCACAGAACATCTCAGCCTGGATGACCACTCTGGCCTCTTTCTCTTCCGCTTTAGGCGTAGTGATATAAAGACTGTTGCGTGAGAAATATTGCTGAGGGTCAGTGACAACCAGATAGACATCACGGAAAAGTCCCCCACCCGTATACCATCTTGAGTTCTGAGGCTGCATCGTATTGGCACAGACAGCAATCACATTGTCCTCCCCCAATCTGAGTTGTCTGGTCACATCTATTCCAAATCCGACATATCCATAATCCGTGCCCCCCACGCGGACACCATTGAGATACACATCGCCGACATACATGATACCCTCAAAGTCGAGCAAAATGCGTTTTCCTTTCCAAGAAGCAGGCGGAGTGATGTGTTTACGGTACCATCCCACGCCCATTTCTTTGAAACCTCTTGAGGAAAGCCTGCTTTTGATATTAGCCGCCTCGTTGGTGTTGTCAGCCTTTTCCGATGCATCCGGCACCACCCAAGGTTGATGAATCTGAAAATCGTGAGGCACATGGACCGTCTCCCAGTCGCTATCATCAAAATCCGCCAGATGCGCACCTTGCACCTCACCCAAGCGAAATTTCCAGTCGAAATCAATATTCTCAGTAATACGAGACTGGCCCATCACCGAAAGGTGACACCCCATCACAGCAGCTGCAATCAATAAAATTTTCCGGATCATCTCTTTGGTCTTTTTTCTACGACATAACCTAATTTCTGCAACAATTTGATCGACTGCATGGCGGTAGCCCTATCGTATTCTTTCTCTTTATCCGACAGTTCGCTATAAGGCACCATACAAGGTGTTTGTTTGAGCATATCATTTCTTGAAGGTCCATACGTCCACCCCTCATCCATTCTTTTACTTGCCCATACCTCATGAACGTTTTCAGCAATAGCCTCCGTCAGCAATAAGAGTTCATCACTAAGTGTCACGTCAGAAATATCAATAGGTGATGGAATATAAGATCTTCTCCCCTTTTCGATGACAGAGACCATAAAGCGATGAGAATCCTCCCATGCATCCAAGAACTGTTCCATTGGATATCTGTCGATCTGTTGCTTGCTTTGAGGATCATGCACTTCCACGAAATCATTTTCCAGATCCACACGGGATACGACCACGGCATGGTTGGCAGTCTCTCCGATGAGGAAATCCTTCACCTTCTCCTCATCATAATTACCCAACAATTCATTTCCATCCACTGCCACGATCACATGACATCCTTCCTCGATTTCATGAGAGAGCATGTCGATCGTCCCCTCAAATCTTCTGGCAACGCTCAGGTTTGCCCATTCAAGCAGTCTTCCAATATTATATAAAGGTGTCCCCCGCTCATTCAGCCAATTATTTTTCAGCGCCACCTCGCGCAGTTTACGGTCATCACATTCCATTCCCATCCGCATCATGATATAGCGCTCACAAGCCCACACACAATCATTAGCAGTCGTGGTGGCCGCCATCGCCGTATAGGGCAACTGATCACCCATATCCGCGGACAAATCAACGATTTCAGCCCCATCTTTTGATGTGAAATCCTCATTGAATTGCTTGTTGACAGCCTCATAGATCTCGATGACACTACTGATCTCATCATGCTCATGCGCAGCATGGGCAATGGCCATTGTCTCTTGGAGCGAGGCATTCCCCTCCAAAAAGGCAGCCAGCAGCTCATCATTGAGGCATTTGCCATACCTTTTATTACTATTATCTTTCATTTTTCTATTCATGCCCATTCAAATCTTTAGTGTAGGCTTTTCTGAAAGCATTCATTGCTCTCATCTTGATATTATAAACAGCAGACTTATTGACGCCGAGTATCTGAGCCACCTCATCCACCTCACGGCCATAAATCTCAATCAGTCGTATCACAAGGATATATCTCTCCACATCCTTCAGACGCTGTCCCCTTTTGTTTTTTTTCATCAGTTCGAAGACCTGTTCCACTTGCATAATGGCCTCAGCATTCATTTGCTCCTCACTTGTCGGAATCATGATCTTCTCATGAAGGGGTACAATAGAAAGAGACGTTTCTCCGGCATTTCCTATCAGACGATTTTTGTTTCTTAAGAAAAATCTGATAGCCACCGTACTTAACCATGAGAAGAGAGAACTACGGAAGGAAAAAGACCTTATGGCATGCGCATCTTGTCCGTCGGTCCCCGGCTGCATCAGATAAAGATACAACTCGCTGACGAACTCATCATAATCTACATGGCAATCAAAGATTTTGTCGATGATAGAGATAAACAGAGGTCTGCACTTATTGAAGAAAAAAATCTGTGTGACTCTCTCATCCCTTCGAATGAGCGCCTCCACGACCTCTTCTTGCGTCATATCCTTCTCACCTATTTTTATAATAATCTTTGGATGCTCCATTTCGTAGTTAGCATCAATCATATAGTCATAAGCAGATAAAGAGTTTTTCAATTCATGCCACAAAGATAACGAAAACCGCGCTCAGGACAAAATGAAAAAGGATATTTTTACGCAGCAGAGGGTCCATCATCTTGACATAGAAAAAAAAGAAAAAGAAATCGAATAAAGCTATCAAGTACACAAAATCAAATAGAAATGAAACAAAACTACAATTCTTCAGTCCAAAAAATGTCGTAAAACATAAAAAAACAGCCATTTCTTGCTCTTGGAAAACAGAATAAGTGTAAAAATACACATTTCGTGTTTTTTTTTCCGAAAAAGTGTGATGATATGATTTTTTTTATTATCTTTGCCAAACAATCATTAAAAGATGTAAAAGAACCCTTTGTGTAGCATTGAGAGCTGTTTTAAAAACTCTATCTATTAACATTGAATACAAACCTTTATTAATTACTCAGCATTTGTGCAAACATTTGCCAATTTATTAACTATTTAAATTTAACCTTTATGAAAATTGCAAAACTACTTGTTTTAGGCGTATTGTTTCTTTTCGGGAGCAGTACGGTGAAAGCCGTGGATGCAAATGTCTGGCAAGAGCCCGCCATTCCTACGGAATTTGCAAGTTTGGTAAATGGAGAAGTCTACTACTTTTACAATGTAGGCAGCCAACTCCTCTTCACACAAGGCAATGCCTGGGGCACCCAAGCCAGTGTAGGCAAGACCGGCCTGAAAGTAAAGATTGAGTTGCAGCCAGAAGGCTTCTACACTCTTACCGACTTTGTGAAAACCCAAAATGCTTGGAAGATGTGGTGGTTTGTCGAAGACGGTATCGGCATGTACGTAGACTACAACAACCAGCCTGACTGGCGTTGGGAGATTACGGACATGGGCAATCAGGTATACCGCCTGTCTCCATCAGTTATCAACCCAACCGTCAACGACAACACGAAGTTTGTGGGATTGAACCGTGTGGAGAATCCCGAGAACACCGCACTGAGTGCCAACTGTACACCAGATGACGGTTCGTTTATTGACTGGAAGCTGATACCTGAGGCCACTGGTGATGCTTACGACCTTGCCATGACGACCTATGAAGCCGCCATGAGTTTGAAGGACGTGCTGAATCAGGCCGAGGCCATTGGTGCCAACGTAGCCGATCAAATCGCAGTCTACAACAACACCAGCAGCACTCTTGAAGAAATCAATGCAGCTATCGAAGCAGCCAAGAAAGCCATTCTTGAGCGTGAGGAAGAACTGGCTCGTGAGAACTATGGTAATGCCACAGTAGACAATCCTATTGACGTGACCAAGATGTTCATCACCAACTATACGTTTGACGGCAACAAATATGACGGATGGTCAGGTACGACCTTCGGAGGTTATAACCCGAAGAACAATGCAGAGCATTACAACAAGACCTACGACACCTATCAGAATATCACAGATCTGAAGGAAGGTATTTATAAAGCCAATGTTCACGCTTTCTATCGTGCAGGTGACGCCCAACCCGCCTATAACAACTACAAGGCCCAGAATAAGGAGTCAAAATATGCTGTCATCTATGCTGCCACCAGCGCAGACAGTCTGGTAACCCCCATCGCCTCTCCCTTCTCTGCCGGTCTGACAGCCAATATGACAACAGGCTCATGGAGTACAGCCACCGATGAGGAAACCGGAGAAACCTTCTCTATCCCCAACAACATGGAAGCCGCTGATGAATTCTTCGCAGCTGGTTATTGCGACGACAACGCCGTGCTGATTCTGGTGAAAGACGGCAATCTGAAGATTGGTGTCCGCAAGGATGAAGGCAATAGCGGTGACTGGAGTATCTTCGATGAT
>CADCQC010000329.1 GCA_902803455.1 uncultured Prevotellaceae bacterium | reverse complement strand
GGAGAGCTGGTCGTGGTGGAGAGCCTGCGGAGGCAATTATAAGGACGGACTGATCCGTGTCTTTGACCGGCGGCATCAGGCACGTGACTCCAAACTCCTTTGGGCGATGGGCAACTATAGCCGTTTTGTGCGGCCAGGAGCCATCCGTTATGCGACCGATGATACCGATGAGCCTACGGGATTGATGCTGACGGCCTACCGCAATACTGATGGCGGATGGGTGGTCGTGGTGATCAACTATGCCGAGGAGGAGCGCCCGCTGCAACTGAAGATGTCGGACCGGAAATCTCACCGTTGGCAACTCTATCGCACTTCCGACATCGAGGGAGAAAACCTCAAACCAGTGGGGAATAGCGACGGGCGTGCTGTGATGGCTCCGCGGAGCGTCACCACATGGGTAGAACTATCTGGCCGATAACCTTCAGCCGGTGATCTTTCGTCAGTGAATTTCCGTCAAAAAAATCCTATAGGGCGTTTGTGCTGACGATTTCCCAGATGTCAGCGAAATCGTCGATGATGACATCAGCCCCCGCGGCTTCCATTTCCTCGCGTGAGCCATTGCCGTAGGTGACACCGACGGTGTGGCATCCCGCACCTTTCCCCATCAGGATATCGTACTTCGTGTCACCCACCACGATGGCTTCTTCTGCCTTGAACCCCGTTCTTTCCAAGATCTTTTCCACCATCTCGGGATGAGGCTTGGCATGGGTGATGTCATCACAGCTCATCACCAGTTGGATCATCTCTTCAAGGTGCATGCTCTTGACAAAAGCCATCAGCGAGGCACTTGCGCGGCTGCTGGCGATGGTGAGTGTCTGTCCGGCGGCATGCAACCGCTGCAACGTATCCATCACATGAGGAAAGACGGGGACGGCCCCCGGATGGTTGTCCTCATCGAAGATCCGACGGTAGGTGACCACACATTCGTCACCCATCTCATCCGTCATGTCGATGAGGTCGGTGAAGGTTTGTTTCAAGGGCAGACCGATCATCTTCGCACATTGTTCACGGGTGCGCGAGGGCAGGTGAAGGGCAGCGATCGTCTTCTGCATCGTGTTGATGATCAGTGTCTGGGTGTCACCGATGGTTCCGTCGAAATCAAGGATAATCAGTCGTATCATGGAAAGTTTTTTTTAATCTGCGTCAGAGAGGGAAAAAAGCTGGTCGAAAGCGTCAGCGGGTGGGGGAGCGAGCACCTGCATTGGCGGTAGCGTGATGGCGGGCAATATCACGGCGATGGTCTTGGCTTTCACATAATCCTCCTCCAGATACATCCATCCGTGATAGGGATTGTTCTTGCCATGGGAGTTTTTGCAGATGAAGTATTTACGGCCTTGTTTGTCATGAGCAATGCCGATCATCTCCATGCAATGGTCATCGGTGGTGATATGGTGGTCAAAATCTTCCTGTCTGGTCTGTTGTGTCACCTGTCGGTGGCCGTCTTCCAGCCTTGCTGTTCCCTTCGAGGCATCATAACAGGGTTCGGTGATGTCACCTTCCCAACAGACGGGATGCCCTGAGCGCAGCGAATACTCCACATACTTCATCAGAGAGTCGATAGGCACATTGAGGAAAGCGTCGTGATACCGGTTGTCGGGCACCTCCAGGACAAAAGGTTCTCCGAAGGGATGATGGCTGAAACTGGTCAGCGCGGCATATTCACCTTTGCTGCATACGCTACGTGCGAATTCCTTTGGGGTGTATTGACAGCCAAACATAAACACCCAGTTGGGTTGGCTGCCTATGTTGTCGTCGAGCACGTCTCTGACGGACGCATCGAGAGAACTGATGCCCTTGAGGTGACTGCGGCACTGGTCAGCCAGACGTGTGAGGAGCTTACTGACGCGTTGGAATTGGTAGTCTTCCGCCATGCGGTAAGAGGTGAAAGGCATGGCGCCATAGAGTTCGAGCAGACGCAGTGTCATGGTGGCCATCCCGCGTTCTCTAATCGTGTAATGTGCATCCACATACCGTTTTCGGGTCTCCTCGGTCAACAGCGCCCGTGTAGCAAAGGCCGGCGAGAGATCGATGGAGTCGCCTTCCATGATATGTTCTGTCTCAATGGTGGCCAGCATGGCATAGATCCAACACAGATTGCCGCTGCCTTGGTTTTTCACTGGTGTGGTGCGCAGCAGCACCTCTGTCGTGAACTGTTCGCTGTCATCATCAGATGGCGGTGGTGACTGTCGGAGTGAACAGGATGCGCAGAGGCAGCCAGCCACCAGCCAGCAGAGGAAGGAAAAAGACGGAAAAACTTCCGTCTTTTTCATATCATGGTTTGTCGTATGTGGCCTGTCGTATGCCATGGGGTAAAGGATTATTTCAAGACCTCCAGCGCCTTCAGCACGATGTCGTTGGTCTCGTTCATCACCTGGAAATACTCGTTCATATCCCATAGGTCACGGGCCACCAGCGCCTTCAGTTGGGTGCGCAGGTAGGGCAGGGTAGTGGCCAGCTCCTCATCATCTTTGGGCTTGACGTTGGCCTCTGCTCCTTTCGCGATGACATCATCGATAAGACTCTGCGGCACCTCGTATTTGGCGTTGAAATCCTCAAAGGTGGCGTATTTCTTCTTCAGCGACTTCCGGTTTTTGTCGATATACTTCAAGTTGGCGTTGATGATGGCGCTCTTGGCCGACAGCTGCCGGTGGAATTTCGTATACTTGGTCGTGTCGAGGGGTACGAAATGGTCGGGCATGATACCACCACCGCCATACACCGTGCGGTGCTCCCGCAAGGTCTGGAATTTCAGGGAGTCGGCGAAGTGGATACTGTCGGCACTGGTCAGTTCTCCGTTCTTCAGCCGGTTGTCGATATCAAGGGCATAGTCTTTCTTTCCGCCCTTCACATAAGGCTTTTGGATGCATCGTCCCGAAGGGGTGTAGTAGTGGGCGATGGTGAGGCGTATCATCGAACCGTCGGAGAAATCGATGGGCCGCTGCACCAGACCTTTACCAAACGAGCGCCGTCCCACGATGATGCCGCGGTCTTGGTCCTGGAAAGCGCCGGCAACGATTTCCGATGCCGAGGCGCTGAACTCATTGACCAGCACCACCACCCGGCCGGAGAAGGGATTTGACCCACCGTCGGAGTGATAGACATGTTTGGGAGCACTGCGCCCTTCGGTATAGACGATGATGTCGCCTTTCTGCAGAAATTCATTGACCAGTTTCACGGCAGACTGCAGGTATCCGCCACCATTGTCCTGCAGGTCGATGATGAGGTTGTCGATGCCTTTTGCCTTCAGTTTCTCGAGGGCAGTCATGAACTCATCGTAGGTGGTGGCTCCGAAATTGCCCACCCGGATATAGCCTGTGCGCGGGCGGATCATGTAGGAGGCGTCGAGAGAGTGCACCGGTATCTTGTCGCGCACCACGGTGAAGGGTAATTGCTCCTTGATACCCTGACGGACGATTTTCAGATGAGCCTTTGTCCCCTTCGGACCACGGAGGCGCTTCATGATCTCCTCTTTCGACATCTTGACACCGGCGATGGCCGTGTCGTTGACGGCCACAATGCGGTCGCCAGGGATGATACCCACCTTCTCAGAGGGACCGTTGGTGATGGTCTGGATCACCACCAGGGTGTCCTCCATCATATTGAATTGCACGCCGATACCCTCGAAGCTGCCCTCCAGCGACTCTGTCATGGCTTTCACCTCCTTGGCGGTGGAGTAGGTGGAGTGGGGGTCGAGTTTCTCAAGCATGCCACGGATGGCATCCTCTACCAGTTTTTTCTCATCGACGGTGTCGACGTAGAGGTTCAGGATGGCCAGTTCAGCCATGTGGAGTTTGTTCTTCGGATTCTTGCCGTCGAGAGGCATTTGGGCACATGCCATCAGTGGCAACAGCAAGAATAAGACGGATGAAAGAAATTTTCTCATGATGCGTAGTTCTCCTCTTCGGGGATATCTTCTTCTATGACAAGATTGTTGATGATAAAATTCTGCCGCTCCATGGTGTTTTTGCCCATATAGTATTCGAGCAACTGCTGCACCTGGTCGTTTTTATGGAGTGTCACCTGTTCGAGTCGCATGTCTGGCCCGATGAAATGCACAAACTCATCGGGAGAGATCTCACCCAGTCCTTTGAAACGTGTGATTTCCGGATCTGGTCCCAGGTCGTGGATGGCTCTGAGCCGCTCCTCATCGCTGTAACAGTAGCGGGTCACATAATCACTCTTCCGCTCATTGGGCGCCTTTTGCTTGTCGGCCTCTGCCAGCACCTGTTTGTTCTTGATCTTGGTGCGGCGTGCGCGCACGCGGAAGAGCGGTGTCTGCAGCACATAGACATGGCCTTTCTTGATGAGGTCGGGGAAGAACTGCAGGAAGAACGTGATGATGAGCAGCCGGATATGCATGCCGTCGACATCCGCATCCGTGGCCACG
>CADCQC010000328.1 GCA_902803455.1 uncultured Prevotellaceae bacterium | reverse complement strand
GCAGAGATCTGACCAGCAAATTTGTTGTATTGTGCTGAGATGGCGTTGCGCTGAATCTCCATATTTTTGCGGCTCTGTGCCATGGCTCTCTTGATACTTCCGCTAAGGTCATCAAGTTGTGAGGTCAGGGGCACCACGGTGGGGTTGTCCTCAGTGGCCGTGCGCAACAGGCGGTTACGGCGGAGCACGATCTCATTGTAGCGGTTGATCAAGCTTGAAGCTGTAGCGTCGCTCAATCCCACGTTGGAGGGAAGCGTCTGATATTGGTTCTCGGGATTGTTCATGTAATCCGAGATACTGTTGAGCAATTCCACTTGGGTGTTGGCATCAGCAAGTCTACGGTCATATTCAGACTGGCTTCCCATGGCTGTGCTTGCATTCATACGGAGTTCAGTCATGTGCTGGCTCTTCTTGTAGGCCTCAAGTTGGCCTTCAGTCTCACCCAGTTCGGCGTTGATCTTCTCCAGACGGCTGTTGATGAAGTCCTCTGTGCGGTAAGCTACCTCGTTCTTGTCCTCATTGGCCTGACGGTTGTAGCAGACAGCAATCTGGTTGAGATAGTCAACCGCTCTTCTTGGAATTTCGTCGATCACCGACATTCTCACGATTGTGGTAGCCTTGGAAGTTGGCTGCACTGTGAAGTAGCGCTTGAATTTAGAGGAAGCCCTGTTGGGAGAAATGATCGAGACATAGAGCGTGCTCCCTTCACTGAGCTTGGAGTTGCCGTTGGATGTGAAGGAGATGTTACCAGCACGTGTCTTGATCACTTGCGGCAGGGTAGCAAAGGTCTTGTCGATGCTGTAGGGACCCTTTGTGTAGCCGTCTTCCAGACTGACTCTGTAGGTACCCGTGACATGGTAGTTACCTTTTTCATAATTGATCTCCAAGAAGATGGGTGAATTCAGGTTGTCGAGGTGAGCAGCGTCGATGTCCACCGTGACAGGTTGATTCTTGTAGACAAGAATGTTCTTCACTCTTCCTTTCAACTCATACGTCACGTAGAGTTTGAGGTCTCTCACCACATCAGTGGCAAGGATACGGGATGAGAGGATCTCCATCTCATTGTCAATACCTTCAGTATTGGAAATGATACCCAGGTTGGAGGCGCTCATCATTGATCGTCTGCTACTGGGGTTGTCTTCATCCTTGATGAGCATTTTGGCCGTCGCTGAGTATCTCGGCGTCGTATACCTTAAATAGATGGCAGTCAAACCAAGGCAGATGATCAGCGAAAGTGCGAACCATTGCCAGTTGAGAATGAATGCTTGAAAAAGTGAGCGGAAATTGAAGAATGACAGTTCCTCATTGTCTCTCACATTTTCGGTCGTCGTTACTACCTTGTTGTTCTCTTCCATTTTTTATTTGATTAGTTCTATTTTGCTTACAAGTCCTTTTTCTCTGCTCTCCGGAGGAGATATTGTCCATAATCGTTGTTGTGCATCTGCCGGGCAGACTCAAGCAACTCTTCCTTGCTGATCCAGCCGTTTTCGAAAGCGATCTCCTCCAGGCATGACACCTTGAGTCCCTGCCGCTTCTCGATCACCTCGATGAAGGTGCTGGCTTCTGCCAGACTGTCGTGTGTGCCGGTGTCGAGCCAGGCAAAACCCCGCTGGAGTGTCTCCACTTTCAGCTGGCCGCGCTTCAGATATTCCTGGTTGACAGTGGTGATCTCCAGCTCTCCTCTTGCACTGGGTTTGATGTTCTTGGCGATCTCCACCACGGAGTTGGGATAGAAGTACAGTCCTACGACGGCATAGTTGCTTTTGGGATGGGCGGGCTTCTCCTCGATGCTCAGGCATTTGCCTGTCTTGTCAAATTCTGCCACGCCATAGCGCTGGGGATCGTTCACAAAGTATCCGAAGACGGTGGCCTCGTTGTTGCCGGCATTCACAACGGCTTGTTGTAGGATTTGTGTAAACCCGGGACCATGGAAAATATTGTCGCCAAGCACCATGCAGACGCTGTCGTCGCCGATGAACTCCTCACCGATGATGAACGCTTGTGCCAATCCTTCTGGTCGTGGTTGCTCGGCATATGAGAAACGTACGCCAAACTCATGACCGTCACCCAACAGACGCTGGAAACTGGGCAGGTCGGTAGGGGTGGAGATGATGAGAATATCGCGGATGCCGGCGAGCATCAAGGCAGAAATAGGATAATACACCATTGGCTTGTCGAAAATAGGTATCAGTTGCTTGCTGATGCCTTTTGTAATCGGATACAAGCGGGTGCCTGAACCTCCTGCCAATACGATTCCTTTCATGTTGTTGACTTAAAAATGTAAGTTCTTGATAAACGAAATGACATGTCTTTTTTGCCGCCAATGATGACTTCATGGCAGTTTAGGGCGCAAAGTTACAAATAAAACTTTAATTAGTAGTACTAAAATCTTCAAAAACTTTATTTTTTACTTTTATTTAGACTTTTTTCCCTTATGTATCTGATTGGCGACTCGTTTGAGAAGGAATTCATATTGAGCATTGTAGTATTTTTATTTCTGCAAATATGCCTACTTTATCTTTTTTTGTTGTACCTTTGCACGCATCTACAACCGATTGTTTTAAAAATTTAACATTAATATATAAATATGGGATTATTTTCATGGCTTTTTGGCAAGAAGGCCAATCAAGAGGTGAAAATCGGCGGCATGGAAGATTACATGACGCTTGTCAGGGTTTACTTGCAGGCTTGTATGGCCGAGCGAATGGGTATCACCAATTTAGGCATGCTGCCAGATCTTCGCACATTTAAAACCACCTTGAAAGTGCCTACCCAGAATAATAAATTAGGGCCGGGCGAAAAAAGCAGGTGTAAGAAAATAATGAAAGAAATTTACAATACAGACGACACGTTCTTTAGCGAGATAGATGCTTCTGTGAAGAAAAACTGCAAGAAGCCTCAAGACCTGCAGTCATTCATGTATCAGTTTCAGGCATTCATGCAAGATCTGATGATGCTCACCGGCAACCTGATGAAATTCAAACTCAGGCTTCCCTCGTTTTTTAAAAAGGCACTCTATACCATGACGGAGAAGACGGTGAGTGATATTTTCAACAAAAACGACTTCAAGGATGCCAGTGTCGTCAAGTCTGTGCTCTCGGTCAGGCAATGTAACAACCGTTTGGGATTCAGCCAGAAGTGGGTCACTGATTTCGTCTATCAGGTGGTCATGCTGGCCAAGAAGGAACCAAAGCCGAAAGAAGACGCCACACCCTCCGCAAAATGAAAAAAAACCGCAAATATTTGGTTGTTCTGATTTTATGCAGTAATTTTGTGGGCAAAATGTAGTTATGGCTGTAGAAGACAAGACAATTAATCTCTTTTCCACACGTGTCAGGCAATTGCTTTTGCAATATGAGAAGTTGGAATCTGAGAACCGACAGCTCAAGGACTTGTTGGAGGAGAGAGGTAACGCCATCCAAGGTCTGGAAAAACAGTTGAAGTCTCTGCAGAATGACTACAACCATCTGGTCGCAGCCAAGGTGATTGAGGCTGGCGAGGGCGATCTGGAGGCTGCCAAAGCCAAAATCGCCCAGTTGATCAGAAATGTCAATAAGTGCATCACGCTTCTTAGTGAGAAATAACGTGAGCAATGTCTGAAGAAAGAAAAAAACTCAGTATAAGACTCCATGTCTACGATACAGAGATTCCGGTGGCAGTCTATCCGGAAGAAGAAGAGCTGTATCGAAGGGCTGCGAAGTTGATTACCAGTACGGTCACATATTATACGGCTCGCGCACAAGGACGGAAAAGCGCGATCGACATTCTTTATATGTCGCTGATAGAGATTGCGCTCAAGTTTGTGAAGGAAGAAGAGCGCAACGACGTACAACCTTTCCATGATATTCTCGCTAAACTCACATCGGAGATTGAGGAGGCACTTGGGGAGACCAAGAATTAGCACGCTGACCGGCATTTGTCGGGAGGATGTGATTTTCTGGCGGATTATCATCTAATAACAATATATATATTATTCTATTAAACAATGAGTATCATAGCGACTATTATCATTGCGCTCGTCTGTCTCGCCGCAGGCGGGTGTGCAGGCTACATGCTTTTCCTCCATGTCATCAAGGGGAAATATAATCAAATGGTGGATGCTGCCAACAGAGATGCTGAGGTCATCAAAGAGAAAAAACTGCTGGAAGTCAAAGAGAAATTCCTCAATAAAAAATCGGAATTGGAAAAAGAGGTGCAGTCACGCAACCAGAAACTTCAACAAAGTGAGAGCAGACTGAAGCAGCGGGAGATATCACTCAACCAGCGACAGGAGGAACTCGGACGCCGCCGGCAAGAGGTGGAGCAGGAGCAGAAACGTATCGAGAACGAGAAAAAAATCATGCTCATCAAGCAAGATGAACTGGCCAAAATGCAGATTCAGGAGCGGGAGAAATTGGAAGAACTCTCTGGCTTGAGTGCCGAGGAAGCCAAAAACCGACTCGTGGAAAGCCTCAAGGACGAGGCCCGCACGGATGCTGCCAGTTATATCAACGAGATCATGGATGAGGCTAAACTCAATGCCAATGCACAGGCCAAGAAGATTGTCATCCAGACCATACAACGCGTAGCTACCGAGACCGCCATTGAGAATTCCGTCAGTGTGTTCCACATCGACAATGATGAGGTGAAAGGACGCATCATCGGCAGGGAAGGCCGCAATATCAGGGCACTTGAAGCTGCTACAGGTGTAGAGATCGTCGTCGACGACACCCCTGAGGCCATCGTCATCTCTGCCTTTGATCCTATCCGCCGTGAGGTATGCCGGCTGGCACTACACCAACTCGTGGCCGACGGCAGAATCCACCCGGCACGTATAGAAGAGGTGGTGGCAAAGGTAAAGAAACAACTCGACAACGAGGTGATAGAGACTGGAAAACGTACGGCCATTGACTTGGGTGTGCATGGACTGCATCCTGAGCTCATCCGCATCATCGGCAAGATGAAATACCGTTCATCTTATGGACAGAACCTCTTGCAGCATGCAAGGGAAACGGCCAACCTTTGTGCAGTCATGGCCTCCGAACTGGGACTTAATCCCAAAAAGGCCAAGCGCGCCGGATTGCTCCACGATATCGGAAAGGTGCCCGATGAGGAG
>CADCQC010000327.1 GCA_902803455.1 uncultured Prevotellaceae bacterium | reverse complement strand
TCCCAAGCATAAGACAGAGAGCGGTAAGAAAGACTTTTGGGCCCGTGGTGACGGATGGGTGCTCGCCGGTCTGGCCAAGGTGCTGCAGGATATGCCCGACACTTATCCCCATCACCAGTTCTTTGTCGACAAATACGTCCGGTTGGCGCATGCCGTGGCCGGATTGCAGCAGAAAGACGGTTACTGGACACGTTCCATGATGGATCCGCAGCAGGCTCCCGGTCCTGAGACCAGCGGCACCGCCTTCTTCACTTATGGTCTGCTGTGGGGAGTCAACCATGGTTATCTCTCGAAAAAGGAGATGATGCCCGTTGTCAGAAAAGCCTGGAAATATCTCACCAAGACCGCCTTGCAGGCCGACGGACGCGTGGGATATGTGCAGCCCATCGGCGAGAAGGCTATCCCCGGTCAGGTGGTGAACGCCGACAGTCAGGCCAATTTTGGTGTGGGGGCTTTCCTGCTTGCGGCTTGCGAATACGTGCGCTATCTTGACGAGCATGCCAATAATATCCTTGGAATATAACCATTATCCTAATAAGTATATGAGAAAAAGTTTAGCAATCTGTTTCATCGCCTTGCCGCTGGCATGTGCCACCGTCAATGCCGACAACGTGCCCACCTTTACTGAGTGGCACGACATGCAGGTGAATGACATCAACCGTTTTCCCGTGCATACTTCGTTCTTCGCCTATGAGAACGAGCAGGTGGCTCGTGGAGGACAGATGCGGTCGTCCGACAACTACCTCTCCCTGGAGGGAGCCTGGCGCTTCAACTGGGTGGAGAATGCCGACCAGCGGCCCACCAATGCCTTCGGTGATGATTTCGATGACTCTTCCTGGAGTACGCTCAATGTGCCAGGTATGTGGGAACTCAACGGATTTGGAGACCCGATCTATGTGAACATCGGTTTCGCATGGAGAGGACATTTTAAGAACAATCCTCCAGAGGTGCCTGTCAAGGACAACCATGTAGGCACCTATCGCCGTGTGATCAATATCCCCGACAACTGGCAGGGACGCCAGGTCGTGGCTCACTTCGGATCGGTGACTTCCAATATGTATCTGTGGGTCAATGGCCGTTTTGTGGGATATACGGAGGACAGCAAGATGGCGGCAGAGTTTGACATCACCCCATATCTGAGAAAAGGCAACAACCTCATCGCTTTCCAGACGTTCCGGTGGTGTGATGGTTCCTATTGCGAGGATCAGGATTTCTGGCGCTTGTCAGGTGTCGCACGCGACTGCTATCTGTATAGCCGCAATGCCCAGGTTCATGTGGATGACATCCGCGTCACTCCCGATCTCGATGAGACTTATACCGACGGAAAACTGCGCATGAAGGTCAACGTGACGGGTAAGTGCCATCTCACTTTCTCTTTGCTCGACGCTGAGGGAAAAGAAGTGGCCAACAAGGTCGTCGAGAATGTCGGCACCGGTGTCACCGATGTGACCATGGAGATGAAAAACCCACGCAAGTGGACGGCAGAGACCCCTTACCTCTATACGCTCATCGTCAGCCCCACCACTCCAACGGCGCGCTTCACCGCATACGAGGCCATACCGGTCAAGGTGGGATTCCGAAAAGTGGAGATCCGCAAGTCACAGTTGCTCGTCAACGGAAAACCGATCTATATCAAAGGTGCCGACCGGCATGAGTTGGATCCTGATGGCGGATACGTCGTCTCACGCGAACGTATGATACAGGATATCCAGATCATGAAACGCTTCAATATCAATGCTGTCCGCACCTGCCACTATCCCGATGACCCCGTGTGGTATGACCTCTGCGATGAATATGGCATCTATCTCTGTGCGGAAGCCAATCAGGAGTCTCACGGTTTCGGTTACGGTAATGACTCGGAGGCAAAGAAACCACAGTTCGCCCGACAGATCCTTGAGCGCAACCAGCATAACGTGGGAGTCAACTTCAACCATCCGAGTGTCATCATCTGGTCGTTGGGCAACGAGACCGTCGACGGTCCCAACTTCGATGCCGCCTATGACTGGATCAAGACCCAGGACCTGAGCCGTCCCGTGCATTGGGAGCGTGCCGGTGGTGGGCGCAACACGGATATCCGATGCCCGATGTATGCCAGTCAGGCATGGTGTGAGCGTTATGCCAAGAGTGACAATCCTGGTGACCAGAAACCGCTCATCCAGTGTGAGTACAGCCATGCCATGGGCAACTCCTGTGGCGGGTTCAAGGAATATTGGGACTTGGTGCGCAAATATGACAAATTCCAAGGTGGTTTCATCTGGGACTTCGTCGACCAGGCTCTTCATGGCAAGGATGCACAAGGCCGTGACATCTATACCTATGGCGGCGATTACAACACCTATGATGCCAGTGACAACAATTTCAACTGCAACGGACTCATCAGTCCTGACCGCATTCCCAATCCGCACATGTATGAGGTGGGATACTACTATCAGAACATCTGGGCGACACTGCTGAAGGTGGAGGATGGCAAGACCAAAATCCGTGTGAGAAATGAGTATTTCTTCCGTGACCTGTCAAACGTCAAGTTGGTGTGGACACTTCTCGTTGGTGGTGAGGTGAAAAAGACGGGTGAGATCACCCAGTTGGACATCGCCCCGCAACAGTCGGCAGAGTTGCTCCTGCCTGTCAATATTTCCGGCAGTTATGCCGACGAACCGCTGATCAATATCGATTTCCAACTCAAGTCGGCAGAACCGTTGATGGCTGCAGGACAGACCATCGCCTATGAACAACTCAAGACAAGAGAGTACATCATCCTGGCGGATGAGAAATATTCCCTGGAGCAGAAACTCAGCGTCAGCAATAAGAAAAACGCTTCTCATCTCATCGTCTCCAACAAGATACTCGACATCCGTTTCGACAAGACAACCGGTCTGCTCACCACTTACAATGTGGGCAACAGACAACTGTTGGCAGACGGCGGTTCCATGCTCCCCAACTTCTGGCGTGCTCCTACGGACAATGACATGGGAGCGGGCATCCATCGGAAATACAGCGTATGGAGAAACCCAGAGGCACAACTGCGCAGCTTGACGGCTGAGAAGGTGAAGACTCCGAGGGGAAGAAATGTCAGCAACGACGTAGAGGTAAAGGCTGTCTATGACATTCCTTCTGTTGGGGCTTCCTTGCAGATGACCTATCTCATCAACGGTATGGGTACCATCAAGGTGACAGAGACCCTGACCACAGACAAGTCTGCCCAGACACCCAACATGATGCGCTTCGGCGTGGTGATGCAACTGCCCTACAACATGGATAAGAGCGAATTCTATGGAAGAGGACCTGTTGAGAACTATGGCGACCGCAAGTTGTCACAGCGTATCGGCATCTATCGTCAGACTGCCGACGAGCAGTTCTATCCCTATGTCCGTCCTCAGGAAACCGGCACCAAGAGCGACATGCGCTGGTGGAAACAGACCGGTGCTGACGGAAATGGTCTGATCATTAATTGTGAGAAACCATTCTATGCCTCTGCCCTTCATTACAATATCGCAGACCTTGACGATGGCGACAACAAAGAGCAGCGCCATCCGCAGCAGATGCCACACTCACAGTTCACCAACCTCTTCCTCGATGCAGAGCATACCGGTGTGGGCGGTGTCGATAGTTGGAGCGGTAACGCAGAGGCGCTGCCTCCCTACCGTGTGACCTTCAGCGACAAGTCATTCTCGTTTACCATAACTCCTTACAAAATATCTAATCATTAATGACAAATCAATAAAGTATGAAAAGACAGAATTTTTTAGCCTTGCTGGTTGTCGCCATGGCTTTCTCGGTATCGGCTATGGCACAACGGCAGTTGCTGGTGCAAGCCAACAAACCTGGTGCCGTCATCCAGCCTACTATGTATGGCATCTTTTTCGAAGACATCAATTTTGGCGCTGATGGAGGACTCTATGCCGAAATGGTGGAAAACCGCTCCTTTGAATTCCCTGACAAGTTGATGGGATGGAACGTTTTCGGTAATGTGCAGGTGAGCGACTTTAGACCTGCTTTCGACCGCAATCCTCACTATGTGGTGCTCGGCGATTCCGGACATATTGAGAAACGTACCGGGTTGGAGAACCGGGGCTTCTTCGGCATGGGACTGAAGAAAGGGATGCGTTATGATTTCTCCGTCTATGCCCGCCTGCATGATGCTGGCAGTCAACCCGCCCGCATCCGTGTGGAACTGGTGAACGCGCGCAATGGCATCATCACCCGTCAACGGATCAATATCGACAGCCGCGACTGGAAAAAATACACCTGCTCGCTCACATCCAACATGACCGACCCCAAGGGACTGATGCGTATCTTCCTCGAGACCGCACAGGGAGTTGACCTCGACCATGTGTCGCTGTTCCCCTCCGACAACTGGCAAGGCCT
>CADCQC010000326.1 GCA_902803455.1 uncultured Prevotellaceae bacterium | reverse complement strand
CGCCAGCGCCTGGAGGAGGGAATGGTGGAGGAAATCAAGGCCCTGCTCGACAGCGGCATAGCGCCGGAAGACCTTCTCTACTATGGACTGGAATACAAATACGTCACAGAATATGTGATCGGGCGGTCCACCTATGAGGAAATGTTTCAAAGACTCGAGATCGCCATTCATCAGTTTGCCAAGCGGCAGATGACGTGGTTCAGAGGAATGGAGCGGCGCGGATTCCACATCCGATGGATTGACGCACGCTTGCCGATGCAAGAGAAAGTGGCCACCATCCGGGAATGGATGGCATCGCCGACCCGCAACGAATAGATCATCACATCATCACACAATCATTTAGCCATCATTTTCAATCATTTAGCCATCATTATTTAATCCGACCATCAATATGCCATCCGACACCAATAAATGGGGCATCATCTTCTGCCCCAAAAGTGGCGCCTTAAGACCACACCGCAAATGGGAGAAAGTGGAGAAATGCCTAAAGGAAAAAGGCATCGATTACGATTTCGTGCAAAGCGAGCGATCATCCAGTGTAGAACGTCTGGTGAATATGATGCTCAGCAATGGCTACAAGACACTGGTCATTGTAGGAGGTGACTCCGCGCTCAACGAGGCTGTCAACTGTCTGATGCAGATGCCTAAGGAGGTGAGGGATACCGTCACGCTTGGCGTGATCCCCAATGGTCTGATGAACGACTTCGCCCATTTCTGGGACATCCGGGAGAGCGATATCGAAAAATGCGTCGATATGATCTGCCAGCGCAAGACCCGGACGATTGACCTCGGGTGCATCCGATACACCAATGCGAAGGGGGAAAAATGCCACCGCTATTTCCTCAATAGCCTGTGCATCGGACTCGTGGCATCGGTGATCCGGCAACGGCGTCATTCCAGCGGAGCGCTCAGCTGGCGTAAGTTGGCCTTTATTCCTTCTTCGCTGATGATGATTTTCCAGCGCCTGGAGTATAAGATGAAACTGCGTATTGAGAGTGATGTCATCGACAGAAAGGTGATGACAGTCTGTATCGGCAACGCACAGGGATATGGTTTCACACCTAATGCGGTGCCCTACAACGGATTGCTTGACGTGTCTGTCGTTTATCATCCAGAGGTCGCGCAACTCATCGAGGGTTTCTATCTGCTTTATAGTGGGAAAATCCTCAACCACAAGAGCGTGCATCCTTACCGCACACGTGAAATCTTCGTCGATAAGGCAGAAAGGGCACTCGTAGGTATCGATGGGAGAATGATGAATACACCCGTGGGACCATTCAAGGTCGACGTGGAGCAGGAAGTCATCCGTTTTATCATCCCATAAGCCAGCCGACCATCGGGCCTCAGCCCAGTTTGGATATCTTGCGCAGTTCTTCCTCCTCTATGATCTTGATTTTTTTGCCATCGATGACGATCATCTTCTCGTTGGCGAAAGAAGAGAGGGTGCGGATGGCGTTGCTGGTCGTCATGTTCGACATATTGGCCAGGTCTTCACGGCTCAGATAGATGCTCAGCGTGCTGCCGTCTTCCTCCATGCCATAGTGGTCCTTCAAAAAGAGTAAGGCCTCCGCCAGACGGCCACGGATATGTTTTTGGGTGAGGTTGACCGTGCGGTCGTCGGATTGTCCGAGCAGGATGGCCAGATGCCGCACCACTTGAAGTCCCATCAGGGCATTCTCACGCATGAGTCCCTCTATCAGGTCCATCGGCACGGAAGCCACGATGGAGGATTCGAAGGCTGTCGCCGTCGAGCGGTGGTTGCCGTCAGCAAAATAGGCCCTATAGCCAAACATCTCAACGGGCTTGATGACACGGATAATCTGGTTGCGTCCGCCAACACCGCCAATGGTCACCTTCACTTTGCCGTTCACAAGAAAATACATCCGGTCGGGGCGATCGAAGTTGTGATAGATCACCTCGTTTTTCTTGTATTCATTCACTTTCAGCCTACTCTTGAGCAGTGAGCGCTGCCGTTCGGTCAAAGAGGGCCAGAGGCCGCAGACATCTTCGGCTATCCTCCCCTTTTCTATCATCAAGGGATGTGTCGTCATAAATAATCCTTCAAACAATGTCGTGCAAATTTAGCAAAAAAACGGACAATACGACAAAATGGATGCAAAAAAAGAAGAGATAACACAAAATGACGACAAAAAAATGAAAAATGACGGCGATAATTTGGGATAGTGACCAAAAATTTATACCTTTGAGGAAAATTATCAGGTATGCGACAACGTGTGCCTCATTCACTATGAAAATCTGATTTGAATTATTCAACCTTAATAGAACAACTATGAGTTATCTTCGATTAGAAAAAGCGCTGATGACTAACTTGGAGGAATCCTTGCCCCGCGAATTGTTGCGAACCAACCGTTCTGGAGCATATTCCTGTTCTACAATTGTCGACTGCAACACCAGAAAGTATCACGGACTGCTCGTGGTTCCCATCCCAGAACTGGATGATGAAAACCATGTGCTGCTCTCGTCTTTGGATGTCACTGTCATCCAGCATGGTGCTGAGTTCAATTTAGGACTCCATAAGTATCAGGGCAACAATTTCAGCCCCAAGGGCCACAAGTACATCCGCGAGTTTGACTGCGACAAAGTGCCCACCACCCTTTATCGGGTCGGTGGCGTGGTGCTAAAGAAAGAGGTCGTCTTCCAGCATTATGAAGACCGCATCCTCATCCGTTACACCCTTGTCGACGCTCATTCTGCCACAACACTGCGTTTCCGCCCGTTCCTGGCGTTCAGAAGCGTGAGGGCTTTCACGCACGAGAACTACACGGCAAGCCGTGACTATACGCCAGTAGACAACGGTATCAAGACATGCATGTATGCAGGCTACCCCGACCTTTACATGCAGTTCAGCAAGAAAAACGAGTTTATCTTCCAGCCCGACTGGTACAGGGGAATTGAATATCCCAAAGAGCAGGAGCGTGGATATGCATCCAACGAGGACCTGTATGTACCCGGCTATTTCGAGACCGAAATCAAAAAGGGAGAGAGCATCGTTTTCGCTGCCTCTACTTCGAAAATCCGTACCAGCACATTGAAAAAACTCTTCCAGAGTGAGGTGGAGGAGCGCAACCCTCGCGACAATTTCTTCCATTGCCTCGTCAATGCCGCACACCAGTTCCACAAGCGTATGCCCAACGACGACAGATATCTGCTCGCCGGTTACCCATGGTTTAAATGCCGTGCCCGCGATACCTTCATCTCTCTGCCAGGACTGACGCTTGCCATTGAGGAACAGGATTATTTCGAACTTGTCATGCAAACCGCTGAGCGCCAGCTCAGAGAGTTCATGGAGGACAAGCCTCAGACAGGACAGATCTATGAGATGGAGCAGCCCGATGTGCCTCTATGGGCTATCTGGGCCATCCAGCAATATGCCCGTGAGTGCGGACGTGAGAAATGCATCAAGATGTATGGACAGTTGGTCGACGATATCATCGACTTCATCATCGGCGGCGGGCATCCCAACCTGACCCTCGAAGACAACGGCATGGTGCGCACAGAAGGAAAAGACCGCGCCGTGACCTGGATGAACTCCACCGCCAACGGCAGGCCCGTCGTGCCCCGCACAGGATTTGTCGTTGAGTTCAACGCCTTGTGGTACAACGCACTCAAATTTGCTGCCCTCATCGCTAATGAGAAAGGCAATGCTGAGAGAGCAGAGACCCTGGAGGCGTTGGCAGCCCGCTGCAAGACCTCCTTCGTTAATACGTTCCTTAATGAATACGGATATCTGTATGATTATGTCGACGGCAACATGATGGACTGGAGTGTCAGACCGAATATGATCTTCGCTGTGGCACTGGATTACTCACCGCTCGACCAGCAGCAGAAGAAGAGCGTGCTTGATGTGTGCACCAGAGAGTTGCTCACACCAAAGGGCCTGAGGTCGCTCTCACCCAAAAGCGGTGGATACAACCCGATGTATGTAGGGCCGCAGACACAGCGCGACTATGCTTACCACCAGGGAACAGCTTGGCCCTGGCTCGGAGGATTCTATATGGAGGCATG
>CADCQC010000325.1 GCA_902803455.1 uncultured Prevotellaceae bacterium | reverse complement strand
TTCGTCGATCTTCGCTCCGGGGAGGGCTTCCACCAGCGCCTCGATCACCGACCCTTCAGGCACGCGGAAGGCGTCGGCATTATAGACCACGGTATCATCTTTGATGACCATCTTGGGGATATTGGCCGTGACGGTGGCTCCTTCGAGTACGATGGCGTCGCTCTCCATGGAGATATTGCCGAGAGAGAGTTGCATTCCTCTGGTCTTTGTCACGTTGCGGGTCAGTTCTTTGTAGCCCATAAAGGTGGCTTTCAGCAGATAGTTGCCTGCACGCACGTCATTGAAGATGAAATGTCCTTGTGCGTCGCTGAGGGTGCCGCTGACATAGGTGGTGTCTTTTTTTTGCTGATTGGTGGTGAGACGATAGAGTTGGAGGGTGGCCTTTTCCATCGCTTCGTCACTGGATTTGTCGACGACGCGACCGGTGATCGCTTCGTTTTGAGCCATAGAGGGGAGCAGGCTCAAAAGCCATGCGGTCAGGAAAAGGAGAGGTCGTAGATGGGCCATCAGAGATAACTTAGGTATGTGAAAGGATATTTGATCAGAGCGGGCTGACAATCCCGTCAGCCATCCGTCACATCATTTTGACGTAGAAGGGGGAGAATGGTTTAATACGGATTGATTATTTACTCTTTCAGCAGATATGGTGCCTGTTGGCAGGATGACAAAAAAGCGTGCTCCATGGATGAAGCACGCTATGATAGGAATGATAGGAGAGATGTCTTCTCCAGAATGATGTCTTTGGATTAGAAGATCCAGCCAAGGGTGATGTTGAACTCTGAGAATTTGACGTATTCATGTACTTTCGAGAAGTCGAAGCCATAGCCTGCTCCCACGAGGAACGTGTTGCTGATCTTAGCGTTGACACCAAATTGAGCACCAACCTGTAGTCTCTTAAATGTATCATTTGGAGCCATGTCGTCTTTGTCGAAGTAATTAATGGTTTGGCCGCCGCCCTTTTGTTTGGCCATCAGGATACCGCGAAGTCTCAGACCTGCATAAGGATCGATGGCGATGCTGGAGTTAGGAATCTGGAATTCATAAACCAGGTTGACGGGAACCTTGACAGAGAGCATGCTGTAATCGACATCTACACCAGCCATATCTTCGGTTTTAAATCCATATTCCAAGTTGGCGCCAGCCTCAACAAAGAGTGGGGTTCCATTGGCGATAGCGAAGGCATGGCTGTAGCCAGCGGCAATAGCCGAGAGATGCTTGTCTTTTTGACCGGGGATGTCAACCTTTGCTGTAATGGGGTTGAATTGCAGATAAAAGGTGTTGCTTCCAGTCTGTGCGGATGCTTGAAGTCCAAAAGTTGCCAAAACGGCGATCATCAAAGTTTTTATTGCTTTCATCATTCTAATTTTTTTAATGAATTTTGATTGAAGTGTAATTTGTGATTAGAATCGGACAAATATACATTGTTTTTTAATTGCTTGCAAATTTTTTTTGACTTTTTCTTTTGTTTTTATTGAAATGAAGACACTATTTTTCCTCATCGCATACATTAATATGTATAATAGCAGAGATAATCATCATCATCCACCAGATTCGCCATGGAGATGCTTTTGATGATGGTCATGAGCTGGATGTGGGTCTTATCGAGGAGGCTGTTATTCTCATCGATAACCAAAATTTCCAGATCTTCGGAGTTCTCTTGTGATTGTCCGTAGTTTCCATAGCTGATGAAACAGGACAGCATGACGGCTGCAAGGATGAGCAGCAGGCCAGCGATTGATTTGAATTCTTTCCACTCTTTCATATGATTATTATTTTTAGTTGTTCTGATGAGATTAATATTGTTGTTCTTTCTCTGTCATCTCGACTGGATTTTTCATCCGTTTTTGTCTGATGACATGGCAAAGGTAGTCTGAATTCATGTCGTGTTCCAAATAAAAGGCTGATTATCGCCAGTTTTTGTTCGGACAAGTCCATAAAAAAAGGACAAACAAAGGAATATGCTTCCCTGTTTGTCCGAAAATCCTGTTTTGGGTATTGAAATCCGTTGATTTTTACATCAACTCAAAATGAAATTTTTCTCCTTTGCTGTTGGTGAAGGTTCCTGCATAGTAGTTACCTCTGCATTCAAACTGTCCGTTGAAAGTGCCTGTATGCTTTCCGCTGGGGGAATACTCTTTCATGATCAGGATCATCGATCCTTTGGTGTTGATGGCTTCCATCTTTACCATTTTCAGTTTGAATATGGATTTGGGGCGCTCATCATAGGAGTAGTAGCCCACGACATCGCCTTCCTCGGTCATTCTCAGGTCCTCGAGGTGCATGGAGATGGGGTATGGTCCGATTTTCCCTTTAAAAAACGTCTCATCGCTGGCATAGATGTCATCATCTGAATCGTCGTCTGCTTCAGCGCTTTCCTCGTCTATGATATTTTCCTCGTCTATGATGCTTTCCTTGTCCATTATGCTTTCCTTGTCTTGAGGAAGATCGGTTGCTTTTAGTTTCTCCTCTGCCTCCCGAGCCGACAGGCGTTCCTCTACTTTCGCATCAATCAGAGAGTCGAGGTTTTGTGGTGTCTCTTGCTGTTTCTTGGTGCAGTTGGTCAGGATAAGCATGCAGACGGCCAACAAGACCAATAAGCCCGTGATGGTTTTCGATGACTTTTTCATAAGATAAACCGTTGGTTGGATTAAATTTGTAAAATATTTTTATAAAAGAAGCACGTGTCATTGATTTTTAGTAACTTGGTAGTCTCCAAACTATTAAGTACGATTATCATAGATATGCGCAGCTTTGTTACAAATTTCAGAAAAAACCTTGAGATATGCAAACAATTTGCAGGAAATCAAGTAAGCGAGAAAGGAAATGTTCCCCGTTGTGGTGTTGTCCCCACGCTCTCCGACTTGGAATCGTGG
>CADCQC010000324.1 GCA_902803455.1 uncultured Prevotellaceae bacterium | reverse complement strand
TACCGCCTGAAGGGACTATTCTGGGTCTTGCTTCCCTTTGCCATCCTCCTATTCCTCTCCACCGTCTACATCTGTGCCCATTATGCCATCGACGCACTGGCCGGCATCGTCAGCGGCACGCTTTGCTACCTCCTTTTGGCCGCAAGCAGCAGCAGGCTGGAGCACGCCCATGGTTCAGGAAAGACCTCAAAAGGCAAAAAAGCCAAGAAACGCAAATAAATACCTACATCCACCGCATCATCCACATTTTTGCATTATCTTTGCGGTGTAATCAGTGAAACTGGAAATGAAAAAACTATATATTGAAACATACGGATGCCAGATGAATGTCGCCGACAGCGAGGTGGTGGCTACCGTGATGCAGATGGCGGGGTATGAGCCAACCGACCAACTGGCCGATGCCGATGCCGTATTTCTCAACACGTGTTCGGTGAGAGAGAACGCAGAAAACAAGATCTACCGCCGCCTGGATGCCTTATATGCGGAAAACAAGAAAGGCACCCGGCGCATCCTGGGCGTACTGGGCTGTATGGCCGAACGGGTGAGAGATGACCTCATCGCCCATCACCATGCCGACCTGGTGGCCGGACCCGACGCCTACCTCCATCTGCCAGAACTCATCGCCCAGGCCGAACTGGGACTGAAAGCCATCAACATCGACCTGTCAACCACAGAGACCTACCGCGACATAGTGCCCCGACGCATCGGCGGCAACCGCATCGGCGGCTTTGTCTCTATCATGCGCGGTTGCAATAATTTCTGCCACTACTGCATCGTGCCCTATACCCGTGGCAGGGAGCGCTCCCGCGATGTGGAGAGCATCCTGCGCGAGGTGGCCGACCTGCAACAGCGGGGGTTCAAAGAGGTGACCCTGCTCGGACAAAACGTCAACTCCTATCATTTCACCTCACAGGGCAAGGACATCCACTTCCCCCTCCTTCTGAGGATGGTGGCCGAGTCGGTGCCCGACATGAGGATACGGTTCACCACGTCGCACCCCAAAGACATGAGCGACGAGACCCTGCATGTCATCGCCGACGTGCCCAATGTGTGCCGGCATATCCACCTGCCCGTGCAGAGCGGCAGCGACCGCATCCTCCAACTGATGAATCGCAAATACACCCGTGAGTGGTATCTCGGAAGGGTGGAGGCCATCCGGCGCATCATCCCCGACTGCGGACTCTCCACCGACATCTTCGTGGGATACCACAGCGAGACGATAGAAGACCACGAACAGTCGCTCTCACTCATGCGTGAGGTGGGCTATGACTCCGCCTTCATGTTCAAATACAGCGAGCGCCCCGGCACTTACGCCTCGAAGCACCTGCCCGATGACGTGCCGGAGGAAGAAAAGATCCGCCGCCTCAACCAACTCATCCAACTGCAGACGGAACTGTCGGCAGCCGCCAACCGCCGCGACGAGGGAAAGACCTTCGATGTGCTCGTAGAGAGTTACAGCAAGCGGTCAAGACAACAACTCATGGGCCGCAACGAACAAAACAAGGCGGTGGTCTTCGACCGTGGCAACCACCACATCGGCGAGACCGTCAAGGTGCGCATCACCGGTTCCTCAAGCGCCACCCTCTTAGGCGAATGTATCGACGACTGATTCCACGGACTCCGCTCCGGCATCCCATATCAACCATAAGGAAGCAACAGGTCAACAAAAAATGAAAGAATTTCTCGACGTACTCAAGCGGTTTCTCCCGCCCTACAAGAAATATCTCTACTTGTCGGTATTGTTTAATATCCTCTCCGTGATATTGAACATCTTCTCCTTTGCTGCCCTCATCCCGATCCTGCAGATCATCTTCAAGACCAGCGACGCAGAGACAGCCACCTCACTGATGGCCTGGGACTGGGGCAACGCCCAACAAGTGCTGATGAACAACATGAACTATTATGTCAACGACATGCTCTCCCAGATAGGCCCCACCACCACATTGCTGGTCATCGGTATCTTCCTTGCCCTGATGACCATGCTCAAGACCGGAGCCTATTTTCTCTCCTCAGCCACGATTATCCCCATCCGTACGGGTGTAGTGCGTGACATCCGCAACCAACTCTACCATAAGATCACCTCACAGTCGCTCGGCTTTTTCTCCGAAGAGCGCAAAGGCGACATCATCGCCCGCATGAGCGGCGACGTGCAAGAGATTGAGAGTTCCATCATGTCGAGCCTTGAGAATATCTTCAAGAACCCGATCCTCATCATCGGCTATTTCGCCGTGCTGCTCTTCATCTCCTGGCAACTGACCCTCTTCACCCTTGTCATTGTCCCGCTCATGGGATGGTTCATGGGTTATGTGGGTCGCCGTCTGAAGAAGCAGAGCATCAAGGCACAGTCTCTCTGGAGCGACACCATGAGTCAGGTGGAGGAGACCCTCGGCGGACTGCGCATCATCAAAGCCTTCTGCGCGGAAGGTAAGATGAACAACCGGTTTGACAACATCAACACCGCCTACCGCAATGACATCATGCGGGTGAATATCCGCCAGTCGATGGCCCACCCGATGAGTGAGTTTCTCGGCACGGTGCTCATCGTCACCGTCCTGTGGTTTGGCGGCACGCTCGTACTCAACTACGGCACGCTCTCCGGCCCCGTCTTCATCTATTACCTCGTGATGCTCTACAGCATCATCAACCCGCTGAAGGATTTCTCCAAAGCCGGCTACAACATCCCCAAGGGCCTGGCATCCATGGAGCGCGTCGACAAGATCCTGAAGGCAGAGGTCGACATCAAGGAACCGGCAAATCCCCGTCATATCAACGGATTCAACGACAGCATCGAGTTCCGTCATGTGTCTTTCAAATACGGCCAGCAATGGGTGCTCCGCGACATCTGCCTCACCATCCGCAAGGGACAGACCATCGCCCTTGTCGGACAGAGCGGGAGCGGCAAGTCCACCCTTGTCGACCTGATACCGCGCTACTACGACGTGCAGGAGGGACAGGTGCTCATCGACGGCATCGACGTGCGGGAACTGGGCATCCATGACCTGCGGTCGCTCATCGGCAATGTCAACCAGGAGTCGATCCTCTTCAACGACACGTTCTTCAACAACATCTCCTTCGGCGTGCCCAACGCCACGCAAGAGGAGGTGGAAGCCGCCGCCAAGATCGCCAATGCCCATGAGTTCATCAAAGAGTCGGAAAACGGTTACCAGACCTATGTGGGCGACCGTGGCGGCCGCCTCTCCGGCGGACAGCGGCAACGGGTGAGCATCGCCCGCGCCATCCTGAAAAACCCGCCCATCCTCATCCTCGACGAGGCGACCTCCGCCCTTGACACCGAGAGCGAGCGCTTGGTGCAGGATGCCCTGGAGCGGTTGATGAAGACGCGCACCACCGTCGCCATCGCTCACCGCCTCTCCACCATCCGCAACGCCGACGAAATCTGTGTGCTCCATGAGGGCCGCATCGTGGAGCGTGGTACCCATGAGAGTCTCCTCGCCGCTGACGGATACTATAAGAAACTGCATGACATGCAGGCCTTAACCCCTACACTTCTCAAAATGAAAATAGGCTTTGATGCCAAGCGCATCGTGCGCAACAATACCGGACTGGGCAACTACGGTCGCACACTGGTCAACGATCTCGCGGGAATAGTTCCCGCGGATACGATGTTGTGCCTATATGCGCCCGATGAAGGCAACGAGGTGTTGCGGCGGCAGGTCAATGACACAACCAATGTGGTCTTCCGCTATCCACAGGGACATGCTCCCAAGTGGTACTGGCGCAGCCACGGCATCGTCAAGGACCTGCAACGCGATGGCATCAGTCTCTTTCACGGACTTTCTGGCGAACTGCCTATGGGAATCCGCAAAGCGGGCATCAGCAGTGTCGTCACCATTCACGACCTTATCTTCCTCCGCCATCCCGAATACTACCATCAACTTGATGCGTTTTTCTATCGGAGGAAGTTCCACCGCACGTTGCGCGAGGCAGACCGCATCATCGCCATCAGTGAGTGTACCAAGCGCGACATCATGCATTTCGGTCATTTCCCTGAGGAGAAGATCGACCTAATCTATCAGTCGTGCAGCACATTCTTCAAACAGCGGGAGGATGGCGACAAACTCCGTGAGGTGCGTACGCGCTACAACCTGCCTGGCCGTTATATCATCGGGGTGGGATCCATCGAAGAGCGCAAAAACATGTTGCTGGCGGTGAAGGCCCTCCTTCGCTTGCCGGAAGAAATCTCGTTGGTACTCATCGGCAGACACACGCCTTACTGTGATCAGATAAGCCGCTATGTCGGTGAAAACCGTCTGGGCGACCGGGTGCTGATACTGCATAATGTGCCCAATGCTGACCTGCCCGCCATCTACCAGATGGCAGAGGTGTCGGTCTATCCTTCACGCTATGAGGGATTTGGCATCCCAGTGATTGAGGCCATTCAGAGCGGACTGCCCGTGGTGGCTTGTTCAGGCAGTTGCCTGGAGGAGGCGGGTGGACCCGACTCACTCTATGTGGCTCCCGATGATGTGGAGGGAATGGCTGAGTCCATCCGCCTTGTGATGAAAGGTGCCGAGGGACGTGAGCAGCGCATCACCGCTGCCCAGCAATATGTGCGCCGCTTCGAAGGCAACGACGTGGCATCCCAGGTGTATGAGGTGTATCGGAGATTAGGAAGTGAAGAGTGAAGAGTGAAGAATGAAGAATGAAGAGTGAAGAATCTCTTCTCCGTATGTTGCGTTTTTGACGCAACCCCTACAAAAGGGCTATTCTCAGTTGCACCGCCATCTTTGCAGTGGTAATCATAATTCTTAATCCTTAATTCTTAATCCTTAATTCATTTCACCCTTCTGTGCTCAAACTGATGGAGTAGCTTGAGGGCTTTGCTGACTGTAGCCTCGGCATCCCATCCG
>CADCQC010000323.1 GCA_902803455.1 uncultured Prevotellaceae bacterium | reverse complement strand
GAAAAGGATCATTACTCTGTGGAGCCTTCGCAGTATAAGATCACGGATGTCAGTGATCATGCGAAATTCACGGAATGTGATTTCTTCAAGCATCCCATCTGCTTGCAATTGGTGGCTTTGGGACAAAACTATGCGCCAAAGATCACCATCCGGCTCAAGAACCAGTTGCCGGCATGGGTGAGCGAGTGCAGTTACAACAAGCGGACCGGTGCGTTGCCGCCCAGTCACCAGTCGTATGCCACCCTTGAGATGATGAATGGCATCTACGAAGCCTTCTACAACTGCAAGGATGATGACAGCAGGGAACTGTTCCGGTTGGATGTGGCATTCGATGCCTATGAATGATGAACAACTCGTGAAGAGAAAACAGACAACGTATTTCAGATCAATATTTTAAATTATCATGGATATCATCACTGAGATTATGGAATTGTTCGGGGCAGCCTACCTCGGCGATTTCTCCAAGTACATGTTTCAGTCAGGTGCTTACAGCACAGTCTTTTATATCATGTTGCTGTTACCCGTTTTAGTCGCTTTCGTCTATTACATCGTACTCGATCATATATTGCTTGCGAAGACCCGCAAGTGGTTGACCATCGGTGCCGTCACCTGTGCCGTGGCAGCCTTGGTGGCCATCTTTATCGCCAATTTGAAGATAGGGGATTATACGTTCTCGCAAAATATCATCGACGTGGGTATCGCCTCTGGCGATTTCCTCTCGTTCGGATTCATCGTGTTTGCCTACAGCGCTGTCTTCTATTTCATCTCCTCGCTGATCTTCAAATCTTTCAGCAGCAGATCGAGAAATATTCCTTTCTGACCTGCCCTCTGAGACAGAAGACTTCAAACAACGAAGTGGCAGAGGAACGGTCATATCAGAAAAAAGTCAATATTTATCCATCATGAGCAAACTCTATATCTTTGGCATCGGTGGGACGGGGGCACGTGTGATGCGCTCGCTCACCATGTTGTTGGCCTCCGGTGTGTCGCTGGGCAATAAGGTGGACACCATTGTGCCGGTCATCATTGATCCCGACACCAGCAACGGTGATCTCACGCGCACCATATCGCTGATGAACCTGTATCAGAAGATACGGCAGCACCTGTCGTTTGATAACCGTCCTGAGAAGAAAGGCTATTTCCAGGTGGCCATCGACGATATGAACACCAATTTCAGGCTTCATCTCAACAATGTGGCCAACATGAAGTTTGCCGACTATATCGCCTACAACCGTTTTGCCAACCAGGGACAGGCCGACAGCAACCAGGCCCTGCTGAGTCTGCTCTTCTCCGACAAGAACCTTGCCTGTCCGCTTGATGTGGGCTTCAAAGGAAACCCCAACATGGGCAGCATCGTGCTCAACGACCCCAAGAACACCGAGTCGATGACCTCGTTGCTCCAGCATTTCCAGTCAGAAGACCAGATCTTCATCATCAGCAGTATCTTCGGCGGAACGGGAGCGGCAGGCTTTCCACTGTTGCAGAAGACCTTCCGTGAGGCAGAGCGTCTCAACATGCCCAACTCATCGGCCATCGCCAATGCCTCCATCGGTGCGGTCACGGTGTTGCCTTATTTCGGACTGAAGGAAAACAAAGACAGCGAGATCAATATGGAGACCTTCATCTCCAAGACCAAGGCAGCCCTGAAATATTATATCGGCAACCTGGATGTGGACAACCTCTACTACATCTGTGATTCCATCAAAAACCGCTACGAGAATGTGGAAGGAGCCACCGACCAGCGCAATAAGGCCCATTTTGTGGAACTTGCCGCTGCACTGGCTATCGTGGATTTCACCCGGTCGAATGTGGAGCACAACCGCATCCAGACCAGTACGTCATACCGGGAGTTTGCTATCCGGGCAGACCAAAACCCCCTCACGCTCAATGACCTATGCTCCGCTACATTCGGCGCCGTAGGGCGTGAGATGATCAGTTTTTACCTGTTCTCGAAATTCATGATGGAGCATTTCGACCAGACCCGCGACTATGCTTGGGCTAAGACACCACAGATGAAGAACGCCAGTTTCAACGATGCTTTCTTCGCCGACCTGAGACAGTTTGCCGATATGTATAAAAACCAGTGGTTGAAGGAGTTGTCGGACAACCAGCGGAGTTTCCAGCCTTTCGACCTCTTTGCCAACACCGATGATGTCTTCGATACCATCATGAACATCGAACCCAAGAAGACCTCGATGATGAACAGACTCTTGGGAAAAAATCTCAAAGGCTATCCAGCCATTGACACGGAGATTTCCGATGTGTCGATGAAAAAACTGCGCGGACTCGACACTTACAACTTTTTCATCACCGTGCACGAGACAGCCATCAACAATGTGATCAAAAAGAAATACAATATTTGACCTATGCCTTACGTATTCAGATTCCATAAGGGAAGTGAGACCATTGAGGGGTGGCAGGAGACCGCCCAACTCGGAACCAAAGACATTGAGTCTATCGACGACCCCAACGGTGCCAAGGCATCACTGCCCATTACCTCCATACCCACTCCTTTCGCTGGTTTTGAACTGGTGAAGACGGCTTTCGGCTATTGTGCTGAGAATGGCGTGAAAGGTTCGTCCATCTATCACAAAATGGCGGCCAATGCCCTCGATGTGCTGGAAATCTTCTTCGGTTTCAAGACCAAATACGCAAGGCTCTTCCAGATTGTCACATGGGACAAGACCAATGACCTGCAACGGATGGCTGCTGACGGCGTGCCAGAGCATGCGGCAGTGGCTGCCACGCTCCAGTTGTTCCTCTCACAGGATGCGCGCAGTTTCAATTTCGGCCGTATGCAGTATATCTACATGCTCAACTATATCGGTTCGGGTGCTGTGGGACAGATCAACATCGTCGGTGGCACATCACCCACCTCTGTATGCATGGCTTCTGCCAATGATCTGTCGTATGTCAATGATGTCTATCTGAGCAACTATCATCTGGCCTTCCATCCCGATGACGACGGCACTTATCGCTCGCTCGTGGGGCGTGACAGGGAATTCAGGGAGTTTGTCTATCTCTTGTCGAAGCAACCGGAGTTCAACGCCCTTTACAATGAACTGCATGCCTATATCGATGCTTGTTTCAGGGCAGATACCGACACAGAGTTTAAAAACCGGCTCAACGCCATGCAGCCAGGCATGTATGGCAGTCTTTACCAACCGCTTCTCGCCGGCAGTTCACAAATGATGCTGCCGGGAGATATCCCGCTGATGTGTCTTGGTGGCGACAAAATCGCACAGGAGAGCGATTTCCGTATCTTGACGGAGAGCGATGACAAACGCTTGCCGCTCGTCCTCCCCACAGAACCTTATTTCGAGCAGGAGATGCGGTATACCACCACAGACTGGACGCCCCATCTCATGGCTCCCCTGGCCGACAAGCGTCCGATGGAGGAGCGCACGTTGCCCTATGACTCCACGCAGTATCCTTATCTCACCACAGACGACGTGTTTGAGCCTTATCTGCTCAAAACCATGTTTCCTGTCAATGAGTCAGCGTTTTTCACCAACCTGTTCAGAGGTGCGGGACGGACGACCGACGAATGCCAGTATCTGTTGCCGCTGAAACCCGAGATCATGCGTTATCTTTCGGTGAAGACACTCTTGGGATATGCCGGCAATACCTCAAAACCGGTGTTCCAACTCAATGAGATGCCCGATGGCCGTATTCAGGCAGTCATCAACATTCCCGTGCAGCGGGGACGGTTTGTCACGCTGCACCGTGAGTATACGGCGGCACAGGTGGATCCCGACCCCGACAGACTGATCTGGCCCATCATGGAATGCCGCTTCGACCTGTTCCTCTTCCCCAGTTATCACATCGATGACCCGACGCTTGAGAAACCGCAGCGCATCTATGTGGTCGACGAGGATACGGCAGGGTATAAAAAAGATCAGTTCCAATATGCTGTCTATGCCTACCGCAATCATTCCTCCGAACCGCTCCGCCATACCCTCGTCGAGAGGGCAGACAAACGGAGGCAGTTTCTCTCATCCAAATATTTCTGCCTGCAAGAGGAATTTGATTTCCTGATAGTCACCAACACCATAGCCAGTGGTATGCTCGTGCCGCTCTACCGAGACCTCAGGCAGGGGAGCAAGGGGTTCGTTTTCGCCATCGATTTCGGCACGACCAACACGCACATTGAGTTTAAGTCCGACACGGATGCCGAACCGCAGCCATTCACCATCGGTCCCGATGAAGTGCAGGTGTTGTCGCTCAATGCCATCTCACGGCGGGCCGTGGAGATGATCGATCAGGAAGGTCTGGAGTCGTTCTATGGCGGACCTGCTCAGGCATTCATGCAGGAATTCCTGCCCATCCATATCGGTGAGGGAGAGATCGCGCGCTTCCCCATGCGCACCAATCTCTGCTATCAGGCCGGTCATAGCGTGGAGGGGCGCGACATCTTCCCCTTGGCCGACTACAACATCGGTTTCCATTATGAGAAGGAAGATACCTATGACTATAACGAGACCCGTCCAGACCTGAAATGGGACAGCAGCCGTGGCAACAACTTGCTGGTCGAGGCCTATTTCGAGGAGATCCTCATGCTCATCCGCAACAAGGTGCTCCTCTCGGGCGGATTCCTCAGCCGCACGGGCATCACCTGGTTCTATCCGGTGTGTATGCAACCCTATCAGATCTCCAATCTGGAGACTTCATGGAACAAACTCTGCCGACGGCTGATCGCCCCGCAAGGATTTAAACTGCAGAAGGTGGCAGAATCGCTGGCTCCCTATTATTACTACACCAAGAAAGAAGATGTGGATGCCGAGAGCCGGCCGGTCGTCTCGATGGATATCGGCGGCGGAACCACCGACTTCGTCGTCTACCATCGCGGGAACACAGCAGTGCTCATCTCCTCGGTGCGCTTTGCCGGCAACAATATCTATGGCGACTTCCTCGGGCGTGGACCGGAATACAACGGTTTCGTGAAGGCTTTTGCCCCCGATTTTGACATGAAATTGCGGGATATCAGTGGTGTGAGCGATGTCTATGCCAAGTCGAAGCGAAGCAGTGCGGAATTCATCTCTTTCCTCTACTCCCTCGACAGCAACCCACGTATGATCGGAAAAGGCGTGTCGTTCTCAGAAGAGTTGCGTGCCAACCAGGAACTGCGCGTGGTGCTGTTGCTCTTCTTCGCCGCAGAAGTATATTATGCGGCAAGACTGTTGCAGATGAAGGGGCTGAAGACACCTGCTTATATCACCGTGAGTGGTACGGCATCAAAGGTGCTGGGGCTGATTGGCAGCATTGACGCGTTGCAGACGATGGCCACCCATATCTTCAACGACATGTTGGGCGACGACGGACGGGTAGAGATCAAACAGGTGGAGAATCCCAAGCAGATCACCTGTAAGGGAGGTCTCAACATGAAACAACGTTTTGTGGTGGATGATGTGGAGGCCATCACGAAGTTCCGCACCGGGTCGGAGACCCTCGACCGGCTCAACGTGCCCCGCTACAATGATGTCAATGATGCTGTGCGCGAGGAGGTGCTGACCGACTACAAGGCGTTTGTCGATTATTTCTTCCAACTGAATCAGAAATACAGTTTCACCAAATATTTCGGTGTGTCAAATGAGAGAGAGTTCAACCGCTTCCGTCAGGTGCTGACCGAGAAGGCTGAGCAAGATTTCAACAAGGCCATCGAGGCACGCCGCGACAATATGACCGACGAGGAGAATCCGGAAATCAAGGATTCGCTCTTCTTCATCCCGCTCACGGGCGGCATCAGCCGACTCGCTTTGTATATTGCCAGTAATTGACGGTGAGACAAGAAGTTGACATCCCTATAACATTGTCGAAAAAACAGAACGAATATGAGTACCGTGTTATCCCTTTTCCTCTTTGTGGCAGCCATCGCTTATGTGGAATATCGTCTGAAGCGTATCAATGCCGAGAAAGATGACAACAGTAAGGAAGCCTTTCGTTTCTTCGCGACCAAGGAAGAACTGAAGAGTGCTGTCAAGCGACTCACCCAGCAGATGACCGACGACCGTACCGCATTGGACGAGCGTATGACATCCGTGGAGCAAAAGGCCTTCTTTGCCGCGGAAAAGCCTCAGGAGGAGGTGGAAGAGCAGCCGGTTCCTGTGGAGGAGGCCGACCCGTCGGTGGTGTTTTTCAGATGGCCTGCCGACGATGGCACGTTTGATGATGCGCAGCGGCAGAAAGTGCAGACCGAGGATACCTACTACCGTTTCCAACTCGATGACAGCCGCACGCATGGTGAGTTCACCTTCGTCACCATCAGTGATACCCAAATCAGCAAGGCCAACAACAGTTCGAAAAAATACATCGAGCGCGCCTGTAATTTTGTAGGCACCAAGTCGTCGAAATATATCTGCAAACCCGGTAAAGCGCATCTTGAGCGCGGGCGCTGGCTCATCGACCTCAAGGCACGTATCGAATATTGCTGAGAGGTGGCGGCCAATAGTTTCCTCAAAATGCACGTCATAAAAATATCCAGCAACATGAGGCCATTGAGGCCATCAGTTGCTGGATATTAGATTTTCATGGATAGACAGGCCGTCAGCAGACGGGCCGTCATGACAGAAATTTAATATTCTACCATAGGCTCAAGTTCCTTGGCCTGCTCAATCATTTTTTCCACTTCTTTCACGCTTGGCACGCGGTTGGTGAGGTTCTTCTCTGCGTTGATCTCCTCCAGCTTGGGTTGAAGGTTTTCTGCTTTGCGGTGGCGGAACTCCTTCACTGTGTCGACGCCTGCAGCCTCAAGCAACTCGGAGAACTGGGGACCTACGCCATTGATGCGCATCAGGTCGCAGTGGTTGGTCCAAGTCAAGATGAGTTTGCCAGAAATGCCTGTGGCCTCTGCCAGTGCCTTGCGGCCAGCAGGTTTGGCGCATTTCTCAAGCATATCATCGCTGTTTTTGATGCCAGCTGCTGTGAGTTTTTCTGCATAAACGGGACCAATTCCCTCGATGTCGATAATCTTGTACGTCATAATGATAAAATGTTAAGGTTAATAAATGATTGCTTTCTTCTTGTTACGCAAATTTAGGTAAAAACAGTGAGATGGTGTTAAATAACGCTATTTTTTAAATATATTTTAACTTTCGTGCACCTGTGGTGGTGGTGGAAATCAAAAAAATGTGTATCTTCGTAGCGTTAAACCTATACGCAACCATTTATCTAATCAAATCATGGGAATTGTTATTGGCATCGACGTGGGTATCAGCACGACAAAAATTGTGGGTATCAAGAATCTTTCTGTGGTTTCCCCCATGCGTATCACTGCTGAGGATCCTGTCACCTCTCTTTATGGAGCATTTGGAAAATATCTTTACGAAAATCAGATCGCTCTTGGCGATATCGAACAGGTGGTGCTCACCGGTGTGGGCAGCGAGTATATCGACAAACCAGTCTACGGATTGCCTACCAGCAAGGCCGATGAGTTTACGGCCGATGGCTTGGGGGCTCGTTTTGAGTCCGGGCTCGACCGTATCCTTGTGGTGAGCATGGGCACTGGTACCTCTCTGGTGCTATGCGATGGTGATGAGATCCGCCACATCGGCGGTATCAGTGTCGGTGGTGGTACTCTGGCAGGTCTGTCGCGCATCATGCTGCAGACTTCTGATGTGAGACAGGTGTCTACGATGGCGATGCAAGGAGATATATCCAATGTGAACCTGATGATCGGTGACATCAGTGCCAAACCCTTGCCTGGTCTGCCGCTCAATGTCACTGCCTCGCTCTTCGGAAAAGCCAAGGCCGATGCCAACAAGGAGGATATCGCTGTCGGACTCATCCACACGGTGCTGCAGACCATCGGCAGTGCTGCTGTGCTGGCCTCGCTCAATAGCGACATCAAAGATTTCGTCCTCATCGGCAATCTCACCCTGCTCCCACAGTGCAGAGAGGTGTTTCCCATGATGGAGAATCTCTACAAAGTGCATTTCCGAATACCGAAGTACTCGCAGTTCTGCACAGCCATCGGAGCGGCTCTCGACTATGTGTATCATCAAAAGAAATAACCATCTGGATGTGGCTTTGAAATAACCTTTTGGATATGGCTTTGCCGCAATCAGAGAAGATAGCATACATTCTTTAAAGGTAATATTATGGGAAATTTTTTAGAAGAAATTGTCAAGGGCGGACTTGGCGACGTGTTGGGTTCCGTCTTTGGAGGCGGTGCCTCATCGGGTAGCGGTGGTGGCATCGAGGACATCATCAAACAGATGCAGGAGCAGATGGGCGGAGGCGCATCATCATCGTCGTCATCCTCTTCCTCCTCCTCAGGTGGCGGTTTCAGCGATGTCGTCGAGGAAATGAGAAGGAAGATGGGCGGACAGACCTCTGGCGGTTCGACTACCAGCACCACGAGAACCAGTTCTTCGGGAGGCTTGAGCGACGTAGCGGAGGAACTGCGCAGACAAATGGGTGGAAAGACTGCAGGCAGTGCGAAGAAGACTACCGGTACGACAACCTCCACCTCGAAACCCTCTTCTTCTTCGACATCCACCAAGACATCCGGCAAGACAGCAAAAAAGCCGGCTCAGAAAGAAAAAGATGCCGGTGGACTGGGGAGTATCTTCGGCAATATGGGCATCGATTTGGGTAATCTTGGCGGATTGGCTGAGAGTGTGTTGAAAACAATCGGACTGGCTGGTAAATCTGTTTAGACGCTATGGATAAATTAATCAGTACAATCAAGTTATTGGCGAAGGTCGGATTGTTCTTTGCCAATTGTGATGGAGAGGTGAGCGATCGTGAGCGCAAGTATATCAACACCTTCCTCGGCAATATCCTCGAGGTGGGCGATATCGATGACGAGTTGAAAAACGAGGTGG
>CADCQC010000322.1 GCA_902803455.1 uncultured Prevotellaceae bacterium | reverse complement strand
GGCACTCCCATGCCATTCCCAGCCATCCTCTATTCCTCCCGAGCCATCATCCCGTCTGTCGTGCACGAGTATCATGGTCGGTAAGAAAGCCTCCGCGGACGGTTCGGTCATGACCTCCCATACTTGTGATTCCTGGTACCGCACTTGGATGGAAGTGGTGGCTGCAAAAGACCATCCTGCAGGCTCCACTACAGCCATCTATGATGGCCGCATGCACACCCAAAGTGCCCTTGACAGCACGAAGATGTATAGGAAGGGATATATACCCCAAGTGAGCCACACCTACCGTTATCTCGACACAGCCTATCCATGTATGAACGAGAAACAACTGGCCATCGGTGAGACCACCATCTCAGGCCGAGACACCCTTCGCAACAAAGCCGGCCTGTTTATGATTGAGGAGTTGGAGCGCATCGCCTTGGAGCGTTGTTCCACCGCGAGGGAAGCCATTCTGCTGATGGGCGACCTTGTAAGGCAATGGGGATATGGAGACAGTGGTGAATGCCTGACGATCGCCGACAAGAACGAAGTATGGATTTTTGAGATTTTCGGTGAAGGTCCTAAGAAAAAAGGCGGTGTATGGGCAGCCATCCGCATCCCCGATGACGAGATCGCCGTCTCCGCCAACATCTCCCGTATCTCGACACTCGACCTTGATGACAGCGCCAACTGTCTGGCCTCCCCCAATGTAAAAGAAGTCGCCCTGAAGTTGAAACTGTGGGATGGCAAGGAACCTTTCAATTTCTGGAAAGCCTACAGCGGCGGCAACTATTTCAACGAGAAGAAGAATTACAGTGTGCGCGAGCATTTCATCATGGATGCCCTCGCCCCCTCCCTTCATCTGAGCGACACAGTAGAATCACTTCCATTGAGTGTGAAGCCCGACCATCCCGTCAGTGCCGAGCAAGTGATGCGCCTCCTTGGCAGTTATTATGAAGGCACCTCAAAGAACCTCAGTTACCGACACAAGATCCCCAATCCCAAGCGAAAGGGAAAAGACGGCAAGATCGTATCCACCGAACCCGACAGCATTGTCTCCCCCTTTTCCAATCCATGGATGCGTCCAGACGAGATCAACATGTATTATGCGATGGGGGATTCCGTCATGAAAAACATCCGCACTGTGAGCGTGCCTTGGTGTGCTTACAGCACCGTGATCCAGCTACGATCCTGGCTTCCCGACGAAATAGGCGGTGTCTGTTGGATCTGTCTGGATAATCCAGGTGAGAGTCCCCGTTTTCCAATATTCAGCGGCACCACTACCCTCCCCCCGATGCTTCGCGTATGTGGTCAGCACAGCGAGCGCGACGATGCCGCCCTGTGGCACTACCGCAAAGCCAATCGTCTAGCCACTCTGCGTTGGGGCACCTATCGCAATCAGATAGAAAGCGCCCGCGACTACTTCATTGAAAAAGGTCAGCGGGAGTTACCTTATGTAGAAGAGACCTGGCAACGACTTCACTCCGAAGCCCCCGAAAAAGCCCAGTCGATGCTCAACGGATATACCGCTGATTTTTTTGGCGCCACCATCCTCCGTTGGGATGACATGACCCGTCAGTTATGGCGTCAGACCTGGGCAGGTTTTTAACATATAGACATGCGCAAGAAAGCCATATATTTTATCTGTTTATCTGTGATTGGCCTATTGATATGGTTTTTCACATGGTGTACGCCCTATTACAGCGATGATTGGAACTATGACCTGATCTTTCATCTCAAGCAACCCATCCATTCGTTTAGAGATGTTGTAGTGAGCCAATATTACCACTATCTGTATCAGAACGGCCGTATGGTTCCCCATCTCATCATCCAGACATTCGACGGATTATTAGGAAAGTCGTGGTTTAACGTATGTAATGCCCTCATGATGGTGTTGCTTCTTCATCTTCTGGTGGTCCGCGTCAGTATCCAATCCCCCTATAGCGGCAAGGTCGAAATCCCCGCCCCTTCACGCAGGACCCTCCCCACCTGGGCCATTGCAAGTCTCTCATTCTTCCTATTATTCTTTCTGATCAACGGTTTCAAAGAGTCCTTTTTATGGATGAGCGGATCAGTCAATTACGCATGGGTGGCGGTGCTGCTTTTAGGATTTGATCTATTGGTCATCCGTGGTCATTTCAAGCGCCGCTACGATATTTTGCTGCTGATCTGTGGTATACTCTGCGGTTGGACGCATGAAGGCATCGTCATCGGCATGTCGGCAGGATATGTAGTCTATTACTTTTTCCACAAGAAAGAGCTTACCCGTTCACGGTTGTTTCTATTGACAGGTTTTTTTATCGGTACCCTCCTTGTGGTTTTTTCCCCCAGCAACCTTCACCGCCACGACATCTCCTGGAAGCATCTCGATTATGCAGACAATCTGGTTGAATCGCTGTGGATGATGAACAACGTCCGTGCCCTGCCTATCCTCCTCATCATGCTGCTGATTCTCCTCATCATGAGAAAGGTCAGAATGCGCACCTACCTTCGTCAGAATGCCATGGAACTGACCGCCATAGCCGTCACGTTTCTCTTCATCTTTGCCACCCATTGTGTAGCCAACCGCTCACGCTTTGGTTTTGAGTTTTTCTGTGTGGTTTTGATCTTGTCCCAACTGGTCCGTCTCTCTCCCTCTGTCCTCCGAGGCAGCGCTATCACTGCTGATGCCATCCTCCTTGTGATGGTGGCTCTCCTCGTCCCTCATCTGCTATTCAATCGTGAAGAGACGAAGAAAGCCCTTGCACAATTGGAAAATCACGCCGCTCCAGTCATCGTGGAATGGAAGGAATTACCTACTTATGCCAACAGTTATGTCCTTCAGCTCCAAAAGACCAACCACCGCAACACCTATCTCTCTCACCATTTTGGTTACAAGCGCGCAGTCATCGTTCCCCGTAGGTTTGTGGACGCCGTTGTTCGCGACAGCAGCCAATATCGCCATTTCAACAGCGAGCCCGACCTGCCATTTTTCGCCAAGCGCCAAGAAGGTTCCAAGCCCACCTTCGCTAAAATCACGCTTAAGCCCACCGACTATCGTCGTTTGCCCTTTTACATACGGCCAATCGCCCCCTATCTGGACGAATACCGCAGCACCAATTTTTTTGGAATGATAGATACCACGGTTATCGCCGGACACCCCTACGTCCTCATCTGGAAATACCGTGGTCACGGCATAGAGACCCTCAAGAGTTTAGAAGAACGTAAGCTATCCATTCAAATAGCCCATTAACCTATCGAATATGAAATACAACATTGGAAAAATCACCACGCTAATAGGCGCCCACCGTTACGGTTATGCAGAAGCCACCATAGAGTGGTTGCTCACCGACAGTCGTTCACTTTGTTTTCCTGAAGAGACTTTGTTTTTTGCCCTCCGCACCGAGCGCAATGACGGTCATCGCTATATCGATGATCTCTATCATCGAGGAGTGAAAAATTTTGTGGTATCATCCCTACCCGACAACTATCTGTCAGTGTATGAAGGATGTAATTTTCTAAAAGTATCCAACACTTTAGTCGCTCTTCAGCGGCTAGCCGAGCGCCACCGCGACCGGTTCAGCATCCCTGTGGTCGGTATCACCGGCAGCAATGGCAAGACTGTTGTGAAGGAATGGCTTTACCAGTTGTTGTCCCCCACGATGGTGGTGACCCGTTCCCCCCGCAGTTACAATTCCCAGGTAGGTGTTCCCTTGTCCGTCTGGCTCATGGATGAGCGCACAGAAGTAGCCCTGATGGAAGCCGGCATCAGTCAACCCGGTGAGATGAAAGCCCTACAAGCCATCATCCAGCCCACCATAGGCGTGTTGACCAACATCGGTGCTGCCCATCAGGAAGAATTCAGTTCACGCAAGGAGAAATGCCTGGACAAATTGCTTCTGATGAAGGAGGCCAAGACTTTGGTTTACGACCAAGATGATGCCATCATCTGTGAAGCCATCGAAGAATCTGGATTTAAAGGAGAACTACTGAGTCATTCGCACACAGATCCACAAGCCGTCATGTATATAGAAGATGTGGACAAGTGCGACAGCGACACCATTATCCACTACCGTTATCGCGGTCAATCCGGCAGTTATACCCTTCCATTCATTGACGATGCCTCGATCAGCAATTCCGTGACCTGTGCCACTCTTGCCCTCTATTTTGGTTTGTCTGCCGACCAGTTGTCCAGCCGCATGGTGCAGTTGGAACCCGTTGCCATGCGTCTGGAGGTGAAGGAAGGTCAGCGCGGCTGCACGCTCATCAATGACTCATATAATTCAGACATCAACTCATTGGCCATCGCCCTTGATTTCATGAACCGCCGTCCCGATCACCAAGGACGTCGCACCCTTATTCTCAGCGATATTTATGAGAGTGGCATTCCCGCCTCACAACTCTACTCCGAAGTGTCGGCCTTGGCCTCCAGCCGAGGAGTGGAAAAATTTATCGGCATCGGTCCTGAGATCTCCGCACAAGCCGACAAGATCACCATTGCCGACAAGCAATTTTTCCCTGACACGACATCATTTATCGCCAGCGATGCCATGAAGACCATCCACGATGAGGTCATCTTGCTGAAAGGAGCCCGCAAGTTCAACTTCGACCAGCTCACCGATCAGTTGGTGATGAAAGTCCATGAGACCATTCTCGAAGTGAATCTGAACGCTGTTGTATCCAATTTGAATTACTTCCGTTCATATCTGAAGCCCAGCACAAAAATCGTGTGTATGATCAAAGCCGATGCCTACGGAGCTGGTGCCGTGGAGATCGCCAAGACCCTGCAAGACCACCATGTGGACTATCTGGCCGTGGCAGTAGCCGATGAAGGAGTCACCTTACGCAAAAACGGCATCACCAGCAACATCATGGTGATGAATCCAGAGATGTCATCTTTCAAGACCATTTTTGACCATGAGCTAGAACCCGAGGTATACAGTTTCCGGCTTCTTGACGCCATCATTTCCGAAGCCCGTAAGGAAGGCATCACCGATTACCCCATTCACATCAAATTAGACACCGGCATGCACCGTTTGGGCTTTGCCCCCGGCGACATCAGTGAGTTGATACGTCGTCTGAAGCGTCAGAATGCCGTATTGCCACGTTCGGTTTTCTCTCATTTTGTCGGTTCCGACAGTGATGATTTTGATCATTTCTCCACCCTGCAATACCAACGGTTCATAGAAGCCAGCACGGCCTTGCAAGCCGCCTTCCCCCACAAGATACTCCGTCACATCAACAACAGCGCAGGCATTGAGCATTTCCCAGAGCGTCAGCTCGACATGTGCCGTCTGGGTCTTGGTCTGTATGGCATTGACAGTCGTGACGGACGTGTGATCCACAACGTGAGCACGCTGAAGACCACCATCTTGCAGTTGCGCCATGTGCCCAAGGAAGACACAGTGGGTTACAGCCGCAAAGGCATACTGACCCGTGACAGTGTGATCGCCGCCATCCCCATCGGTTATGCCGACGGTCTGAACCGCGGTTTGGGCAGAGGTCGCTGCTACTGTCTGGTCAATGGAAAGAAAGCCCCCTATGTGGGCAACATCTGTATGGATGTGGCCATGATCGACGTGACCGACATAGACTGTGCAGAAGGCGATACAGTAGAGATTTTCGGCGACCATCTTCCCGTCACGGTGCTCTCGGAAGCCATCGGTACGATACCCTACGAAGTGCTGACCTCCGTGAGCAATCGTGTGAAGCGCATCTATTTCCAAGACTGAAAGATTCCTCGCGCCACATAATTATTCATCTATTTATATGACTTTAGACAAGAAGAATTTAGGTGAGATCATCCGGTTTGGCATTGTCGGTGTCTTCGCCACGCTGCTCCACTATGGCATATATTGGGTACTGATGCACTATATCAATGTGAATGTAGCCTATACGCTGGGCTATGTGCTGAGTCTGATCTGCAATTTCTTCCTCACATCGTATTTCACCTTCAAATCGAAGGCCAGTATCGGTAAGAGCATAGGATTCGGCGGTGCCCATCTGGTGAACTATCTTCTCCATATCTGTCTGCTCAACCTATTCCTCTATTTAGGTTTGAGCAAGAGTATCGCCCCTATTCCCGTCTATCTGATAGTCATTCCCGTGAATTTCATCCTAGTACGCACGGTCTTCAAGTGGAAAAGCAACAGGGTGCCTCCATCATCGGCCAAAGAATCGGAATAAAAGCCGAAAAAGTTTGGAAGCAAGCAATAAAAAGACTAATTTTGTGACATATAATTCAAAACGAAACCATCATGCAAATAGGAGACAAAGCCCCCGAATTATTGGGGTACGATGAGAACGGCAACGAAGTACGTCTTAGCGATTTCCGCGGTAAGAAATTGGTACTCTATTTCTATCCCAAAGACCTGACGTCGGGTTGCACAGCCGAGGCCTGCAATCTTCGCGATCATCTGGGCGAGTTGGAGTCTCAGGGATATGCCGTTGTAGGAGCGAGTGTGGATGATGCCAAGTCACACCAGAAATTCATCGCCAAGCATTCCCTTCCTTTTCCTTTGATAGCCGATACAGACAAGACCCTTGTGGAGCAGTTTGGCGTATGGGGTGAGAAGAGTATGTATGGCCGCAAGTATTTCGGCACCTTCCGCACCACCTTCATCATCAATGAGGAAGGTATCGTGGAGCGCATTATCGGTCCGAAGAAGATCAAGACCAAGGACCATGCCAACCAAATACTCTCAGGCGAATGATCTCACAAGTGGAAATCACCCTCACTCAGCGTCGTCGAGGTTGCCATCTAGTGACCAATGAGATTATGCGTCAGTTGCCTCCGCTCCCCTCAACCGGTTTGCTTCATCTGTTTGTGAAGCACACCAGTTGTGGTCTGAGCATCAACGAGAACGCAGATCCCGACGTGCGACGTGACATGAGTGCGATTCTCGACCATCTGGTACCCGAGGACGAGCCCTATTACCAGCACACGTTGGAAGGCAGCGACGACATGCCCGCCCATGCCAAGTCATCACTTTTTGGCGTGAGTGTGACCATCCCTATTACAGGCGGCCGTCTGAATCTAGGCACCTGGCAAGGCATTTACCTGTGTGAGTTTCGCGACTATGGTGGAGCCCGCAAATTAGTCGCAACGATCATCAGTTAACCCTCTTTCCCGTCAGCTGCCAAACCGCTTGTTCCTCGCCACCCTATGTATCTTAGACATCACACCTTATTATTTTATATAAGACATCACATCTTTTCAGAAGAACATCACACCATTCAGAAGGATCTAACCCCCAAAAACTGATACTATGATCAACAGACAACTATTAAGCCCCGAGAGCATTGTGGTGATCGGTGGCAGCAACAATATCCACAAGCCAGGCGGAGCCGTTGTGCGCAATCTTCTCAACGGCGGTTATAGCGGTGTACT
>CADCQC010000321.1 GCA_902803455.1 uncultured Prevotellaceae bacterium | reverse complement strand
ATAGCCAAACTCTCAATTCTCGTCACTCCCACAGGAATGCTGTATGACACGTCTGGTTTGCCGGCAGGATAGCAGATGAGACTGAACATATTCTTGCTGAAGAGCACGCCATTTTCTGACCGGTAAGTCATGTTGCTTTCCTCCACATGGATGGAAGCCAAACTAATGCATCCCTCAAAAGCATCGTTACCTATCCCTGACACAGAACCAGGAATATCAATACTTTTCAGACTTGTACAATAACGGAACGCACAATAATCTATCATTTCCACAGAGTTGGGAATATCGACGGAAGTCAGATAGTTTTGATTGTCAAAAGCATAACCACTGATCACTTCCACACTGCCAGGGATGGAGTATGAGACATCTGGCTTGCCGGCAGGGTAGCAGATGAGAACGGTCATATCCTTGTCGAACAGCACGCCATCCTCAGACCGATAAGACATATTCCCTTCTTCCACATGAATAGACGCCAAGTTATAACAACAGGTAAAAGCGTTATAGCCTATTGAAGTAACGGAAGCCGGGATGTCAATGGAGGTCAAGCCATCACAATAATAAAAAGCAAAGTTTCCGATACTTGTCACGGAACCGGGGATTTTGATGGATTTCAGATAGTAGCAAGATTCAAATTCCTCATCTCCAATCGTTGTCAGTCCTGTGAAATATTGCAATTCATCAAAACTGGTTATCGATGTATTATAAGTGAAAACATGTTGAAGGCTTGTAACGGCGGCTGCCTCCTCATAGCTCAGTTCTCCATCGCCATCTGTATCCCAATACCCCACACAAAGCGCCTTCACGTTTCCGTCAGCAAAACGAATATTGAAAGGAGATACTTCGGGAGGGTTGGGTGTTTTATCCGCAAAGCGAGCAAGCGCCTTGACCTCCATGTCGTCCAAGGCACGATTATAGATGCGTACCTCATCAATAACGCCATTGAACGGATACCAAGAGTCACTAAATTTACCGAAATACAAATTTTGTGCATTGACTCTGGAGAAATCGGGAGTGCATGCATTTTCATTAACCAGTTGACCATCGATAAAAAGTCTGGCTGCCCCGTTTCCATAAGCGAACACCACATGCGTCCATTTGTTGAGATAATTGCCAGTCAATTGTTCTTTGGTATCTAGCGAAGCCCAAGACTCATTGCCCATGGAACCCATTGCAATATGGCACTTTTCATCATTTCCGCCGAGTGTAAACGTAATACCTCTTCTGTCATGCTCTTTAGCTAAGAAGCATTGACCACCATCCGATGATACTTTGCCACCCCAGCCATCCATAGATTCCCAACTGTTAGGTTTGATGTATAGTGAGAAGGATGCACCATCATCAAACTGGAGAGATTCTGAATTCGCCACATAGATATGCCCAGGTTTGTCATAACCACCAAAGAGACACGCACCATTCTCATCACCATTCACAGCCTCTGTCAGTGTCACTTGACTTGTAGGTGAGCCATGATTCTCATATCCACTCTCGTCATTCGCATTTCCGCTGAAAGGATAGTAAGCAACCAACCCTTCTGTCGGTATCTCAACATTTGAACCATCGGCGTCAACAAATGCGATGGGTTGGCTACGTAAATGGAAATCTTGATCCGTTCGGAGTTGTTCCATTTTCATGATACCATCCTCTTCCCTTACTCCATCTGTATTGACAGGTGTTTTCCATATATTGGTGTTGATAACTCCATCGTCAAAACTGTCGCGAACGACAGTGGCCGGGGTGGAAATCATCAAGTCATCCATATAATGATAATGGGTATACCACCAACCGTAAGGGTCGCAGTCCACACTGAGGTTGGAAGTTCCTTCGAAATCAAGTATATTGAAGTGGTGAATACCCTTGTCTTCACCATTCATGTAATAACGCACGTCACCATTTCCGTAGACCACGATTCTCTCGTCGATCCACTCATTTCTGACAAGGGGTGCAATATACCATTCTTCTGATTGATTTCCGTTACTGACTTCTACAAATATGCCTAAATGAGAATTATCGTAGGAGTCATTCCAATAGTTAGCATTATCATAGCGGATACGAATGTTGACTCCATTATCCAAAGAAAAAAGAATATATTGATAACTAAATCGTTCAGGTGAGTAGAAAGAATTGAGATAAAAATCATTGACTGTGTTGACGAAATATTTCCTCTTCATCATGAAATACTCATCCGCAAGATTGCCTCTCTTTGTTGTTGCCTTATTCAATTTGGAAGGCATCCTCTTGAAAGCATTTTTATCCGAAAGGACCGTTTTGACTCTTTTCTGCACATTCATCCTTGAAGCTGCACCACCTCTTGTTTTTGACAATTCCATGTCAGAATGTTGTGTAGGTTTCGAGAGAACACCATGTAACTCAGGCCGGGTGATATGATAGAACGACCTTAGCTCATGAATTTGAGGAATGTTCCCCTTTTGGCTTTGAGCCATTGCCAATGAAGGCAACAGCATCAACAATAGGAAAAGCAACAATTGTCCTATCCTATTGGCCGCCTGAAAAATGTCGACTTTTTTCATAAGAATATCAATTGAACAATTATGTTATATCATGGTTATCAATCAATTACGCATCTGCTTCCTACATAGAAAAGGACAGACAACGGGAAATTGTCTGGCGTAAGCAAAGCACACAAAAATGTCTGATCCAAATGAGGCCCCTTAATAAATCACTGCTGACGGAGCTTTATTTTGCAAATATAGGAAAAAAAAGAAATTGAAACAAGCAAAAAAGGGTGAAAAATTTTTTCACCCTCTATCTCACAAAGTTTTTGTTATCAATCAGTTAACATTTTGTGTT
>CADCQC010000320.1 GCA_902803455.1 uncultured Prevotellaceae bacterium | reverse complement strand
GGTTTGTGGAACATGATCGACTTCAACTTCGACCTTTTCAAGGAAGACCGTAAGGATATCTTCATGCAGCGCACCATCATCCCCACACAGAGCGGTTTCGTCACCTCTCCTTGGGCAAACTTCGGACAGGTGACCAACCACGGTGTCGAGATGACGCTCAATGTGCACAAACAGTGGAACAAGAACTGGTTCACATCGGCATACGGCAATTTCACCTATGCCAAAAACAAGGTGCTGGAGAAGGATGAGCCTGAGGTGCTCAAAGGCACACACCGCTCGCAGACAGGACGTTCGATGAACGAACTGTGGGGACTCACCGCTGAACGTCTCTTCATGCCTGATGACTTCAATGCCGACGGAACGCTCAAGAGTGGCATTCCCTCACAGGAGGGTGTCGGTGCCGTCAACCTTCATCCTGGCGATATCAAGTACGTGGACGTGAACAATGACGGTGTCATCACCGAGGAGGATGAGGGATATATCGGTGGAACTGAAGATCCCAGAATCGTCTATGGCTTCGGAGGAGTGGTGAGTTACAAGAACATCGACTTCAACTTCTTCTTCCAGGGTGCTTCCGATATGTATCGGGTGATTGGTGGACAGCCTTATTTCTTGCCTGGTGGTGGTACGACAACTGAGGGTAATGCTTACTCGAAGAATATCGACGACAGATGGACCGTCGACAATCAGGACCCCAGCGCCTTCTGGCCTCGACTGAGTTACGGACCCAACGTCAACAACTACCGTAGGTCCACCTGGTGGAAGAAGGATATGAGCTTCCTCAGATGTAAGACCGTGGAGGTGGGCTATACGTTCCCAAAGGCTTGGTTCGAGAAACTCTACGTCAAGAGTTGCCGCGTCTTCGTCAGCGGAAACAATCTCTTCTGCCTCTCCTCGTTCAAATTGTGGGATCCCGAGTTGGGTACCAACGATGGATTGAGATACCCCATGAACCGTTCGGTGATGTTTGGTATCGATGTGAATTTCTAAAAGGTGAAGTGGAATCGTTTAAATTTGATAATGATGAAAAAGTATAAGTTTTATATATTCGTGATGGCCGCTATGTTGGCATTGCCACTCACACAGTCGTGCTCTGACTATCTCGACAAGGAGCCTGATACCGAACTGACCACAGAAATGGTGTTTGATAACCGTGAGAAGGTGTACTCGTGGTTGAGCTACGTATACAATATCATTCACAATCCTGACAAATGGGCGCTCACCGCTGATGGATATGAGGTGTTTGCTGATGATATCACTCCCTCTGCAAGATGGCAGCAATGGGACTGGGGTGGGGTGATCCCGAAGATTCTCGGACAATGGACCATCAACTCCACTTGGGGCGGCAACTTGTGGCACATGATGCCTCGCTATATCCGCCATGGCTACGTCTTCAACAATATGGTGAAGGCCATGCCTGATCATGACCTGCCACAGTCGGAGGTCGACAATATGAAGAACGAGGTGAAATTCCTCTGTGCTTATGCCTGGTGGCAGATGGCGGAGAACTATGGGGGTATTCCTTTCACTCCTGACTATATCGCACCTACCGATTTCGAACTCTCTGACCTGATGGTGGGACAGTCGAAGTTTGATGATGTGGTGGCCTATTGCGACAAGGAGATGTATGAGGCTGCCATGGCTTTGCCGCCTGTTTACGATGACCCGGCGAAATACGGACGTATCAACCGCATCATGGCGCTCACCGTCCGCTCGAGGATGTTGCTCTTCGCTGCTAGTCCGCTGGTAAACGGCAACCCTTGGTACACGGATTATGTGAACGACAAGGGGGAGCAGATCTTCAACTCATCTTACGATCCCCAGAAATGGGTGAAGGCCGTGGAAGCCTGCAGACTCTGTATCGACGAGGCTGAGAAAGCCGGATACGCGCTTTATACGGAGGCTGGTCCTCAAGGTGGTATCGATCCCTTCCTTTCCACATACAATGTGCACATCAAGAGATGGAGTGAGGGTAACCATGAGATTACCTTCCCCGTGACAAAGGGGAACAGTTACCGCGATACATTCCTCCGCACGGTATCGGTACGTGAGTATGGTGGTGGCAACGGACTCGGGGTCTATCAGGGACTGGTTGATGCCTTCTTCACCCGTAACGGATTGCCCATCTCCGATCCTAATTCTGGATATGTGGAGGAAGGCTTCTCTACGGTGGTCGACAACCGTTCGGATGTCACCTCATGGGAGTTTGGTACTGGTGTCGCCGGAGAGGTGACGGCACGTGGAACCTACAATATGTATTGCAACCGTGAACCTCGCTTCTATAATGCGGTGTCGTTCCACGGATCTTGGCTGGCGGTGGGCAACCGTAAATATAATTTCTTAAACGGTGGGCGTGACAATGTACAGACATCATCGCCGCACGATGCTCCGCAGAACGGATACCTCGTCAGAAAGGGCCTCAACGTGCTCGACAACTATCTCACTGGGTCGATTACCGACAGGCAAGGATTCACCTACCGCTTGGCCTTCACCTACCTCGACTATGCTGAGGCAATCAATGAGGCCTACAACTCTCAAGATGCACGACAGACTGCTCTGGAATATGTCAACCGCATCCGTGAGCGTGCAGGTGTGAGGAAATATACGTTGAATGAAGTGCCGCTCACCGACGAAGAATACATCCATGTGGACAACTCGCAGGAGGATGTGCGCAGGGTGGTGCGTGCTGAGCGAAGGGTGGAACTCTGCTGCGAGAACAACCGCTGGTACGACATCCGTAGATGGAAAGATGCTGAGAATCTGCCTGAGATGTGTGGCGATGATTATGGCATGAACTTCCAAGGCCGCACCCAACAGGAGTTCTTCAAGCGGACGGTCTATCAGACCAGAGTCTGGAAACGCCAGTATTACTGGATGCCTATCTATATCGATGAGTATGAGAAAAATCCTAATCTGAGAGAGGCTCCGTTCTGGGTCGTAGAGAAGAATAATTAAGAACCCAAAAGTTGATAAGCATTATGAAATATTTTAATTTTGTTTTATGCTCGATGTGCCTGTCTTTGGCATTCATGGCATGCAATGAAGATCCCGAGATGTTCCAACTTGAGACCTATCCCGACGAGATGCATATCAGGAGTTCGGTGGAGTCGGTTATACTCAATAAAGGCATCGCTAACCAGAACGCTGTCACCTTCGCATGGGATGCTGCCACCAGCCCTATCTCCGCTTCGGATGTGGTGACCTACAAGGTGTGCCTTTATCCCTCTGCGATGAAAGACAGTAAGTCTGACTATATCGATGTGGGCTCCAACTTGTCTCTTACCCTCACGCACGACCAACTCAACTCGATGGTGGCAAAATGGGCGCTTCCCGGCACTCCGGTGAAGGTCACGGCACAGGTGCTGAGCATCGTCAATAATGAGACACGCTATGTCAAGCCGGAGGTGTCGACGGTGGAACTCACCGTGACTGGCTACGAGAAATATCCTGTATCCATCTACATGGTCATCACAGATGATGCTGGAAACGTGTCAACACAGAAACTCGAACAGCGACAACTCGGTACGGGTATCTATGAGGTGTCGTTCAACATGGTGCCCTGCAACTATCATTTCACCACCACTACGGAAGCTTATCCTGCCTACGGATCGGCTGGTGATGGACGACTCGACTATGTGGTCGAAGGCAATTTCACTGAGTTCAGAAACGACGCTGCGGGAATGCGCACGGTTATCGTCGACACCAACTCGGAATACAACGACTGTAGGGTGCTCAATATCATACAGTTGCCAACACCTGGACTGATTTGGATCTGCGGCAACGGATGTTCTGTGGGATGGAACACCAACACCTCATCAGGAAGACTGGAGATGGTGGGGTCGGCGCGTGAGCCATACCTCTATGCATGGACTGGAGACTTTATTGCTGGTGGAGAATTCAAAATCGGATTGGGCAACGGATGGGGCGACCAGTTCTTCTATGCGCCTACAGAGAATGCTGATCCGCTCGTCAATCACCAACTCCTCATGTATCGTTTCCAGGACGATGGCGGCGATCTGAAATGGGTGCCTTCTGTAAGCGGTCGATATACGTTCACCATGTGTCTCCTTGCTGATGATATGTGGACCAAGTTTGAACCTGCTAACTGATGATGACATGAACAATAGAGTTATAAAATACATTCTGTCCGCTTTCCTCCTGCTGAGCACACTCTCGTGTGCTCAGGCAGATGATGGCTCTGGTACATACAACAATCCTGTCATCAAATGGAGCTTGCCTGACCCGACAGTCATCAAGGGGACCGACGGATACTTCTACCTTTATGCCACTGAGGATACCCATAACGTGCCCATATACCGCTCCAAAGACCTCGTCACATGGCGCTATGCTGGCACGGCTTTCACCGATGCCACACGCCCGATGGACTTCGTACCCAAAGGGGGCATCTGGGCGCCTGACATCAATTATATCAATGGCAAGTATGTGCTTTACTACTCGAAGTCGGAATGGGGCAAGACTTGGGAATGTGGCATCGGTGTGGCTTGGAGTGACAAACCAAACGGCGGGTTCCGCGACGCACACAAACTCTTCATCTCAAGTGAGGTGGGGATAGAAAACTGCATCGACCCCTTCTTCATCAGGGTGGATTCATGCAACTACCTGTTCTGGGGGTCGTTCCACGACATTTATGGCGTGCAACTGACCGATGACGGACTTGCCATCAAGGAGGGGGCTCAGCCCAAGAAAATCGCAG
>CADCQC010000319.1 GCA_902803455.1 uncultured Prevotellaceae bacterium | reverse complement strand
AAGGCGGAGCGGTCGGCCGCACCTTGGGCATGGACATTGAATGACCATAAGATGGTCATCAAAGCCATGGTCATGATTCTTGCTATCTTCATCTTCTTTTTTACATTTCCAAATCTAATACTGGCGTGAGCGCATCTCACGCATCATGGGCGGGCTGAGGGATGGATGGTCAGTCTCCTGTGGTGAATTTCTCCGGATGCTTGCCCTTGAAGGGCTTGTAATATTGTTTGATGGTATTCATGTCGCCATCTGTATCGTCGCTGGGATAGATGGTATGCACACACTCGATAAGTTTGCGCTCATAATCTAAGGCATAAAGTAGCACAGGTATTTCAGCCTTCTTCGCAATATGGAGGAATCCGCATTTCCAATCTGGATTAGGTGAGCGTGTGGCCTCAGGTGTGATACAGAGTTTGAAACTTTTCATTTGCTTGGCGTCTTCGGCCAGCCTGTCGGTCATCCTGGTACGCTTTGACCGGTAGACTGGGATACCGCCCAGTCGACGCATCAATAATCCCATTGGCCAGAAAAACCATTCCTTCTTCATGAGGAAATTGATTTTCCAGCCTTCCGCACCGGAATACAACTGTCCCAACAGAAAATCCCAGTTACTGGTATGTGGGGCCAGGCAAATGATGTATTTGTCGGGATGGACCTCGGTCACGTTCTTCGTCCATCCCATGTGCTTGTACAAAAGCCAATGACAAAATTTCTTCCACATAATAATGAGGATTATTCACTCAAATTGGATATCTGGTCAATGATTTCAGAGATTTGCTCTGTGAAAGACCTGGCCAGATGATCGTAATATTCTTTCTTTTTCATTCCCGGCTCCGGGTGGGATATGCGGCTGATAAAGTCATCACGCACATCGAGAATCGATGCCAAAAGGGCATTCACATTTTCTTCGTCAGCCTTGCTGTGGTAAAGCGACATGGCTACACATTCTGCGAACACGTCGCTGCAAATGCTGTTGATGGTGCTTTTTAAGTCTTTTTTGTTGGGCATGATACTACAAATCTATTAACAGATATGAACCTCCGTCGTCTGGCATAAGGTATTTTGCCACACATAAGGGAGTTTTCTACAAAGATAGGAAAAAAAAACAAAACACTGACACTTCAAGTGGTTTATTTTCTATTTATGACGTTTTTTTCTTTTTTTATCATGGGCGCGGATGATGGGGACAACTCTTTCGGATCATAGGTTCACTTCATTCTCGTGATCCACCAACGGCAACGCATGCCTCTTCAAAATGACGATGAGAAAAAGAAATTACTGCTTTTCTTCCCATTCTTCCCATTGCCGGAGTGCCTCCTGCCAATCGGTCTGCTCTCCTTTCTCCACCGCCTCTTGCGTGCGCTTGGCCTCATCTTTCGCTTTGTCGCGAGCACGTTTTTCCTTCATGGCAGCGATGGTGGCATCGTCGAGCACGTGGATGGCGCCTCGCCGCACGGCCTCAAGGAGTTCTTCCTCACCGAACGCCTTCCCCGGTTCGTTGAAGTCGGAGATGTTGAATTCATAATCCACCCGCAATTGGTGGCGGATGAGTTTCTGCTTGCCGCGGTTGACCTTATTTTTCTGGCGTAGAAGTTTGCCGATTTCTTCTAGTTCTTTCTCTGAGAATTTGTTCCTGCCCATATGGTATGTTTTGTCTTTTTTCTTGTTTGCGGAAAGTCTGTAGATGGTAATAGAAAAGTGTACCACCCCAAAAGTGTACCACCCCTTCTAATCTAAATGAGGATTGCGGGAGCAGTTCCCGTAATCCGTGATAATTGTTACAATATCGTGAGTGCAAAGATACTTCTTTTCTCTTTTTTCGAGTATTTATTTATGATAAAAATGAATAGTTCAATAATTTGTGTGGATGAAGTTCTGCTCAACAAATAACTAGCCACGCTTGCATTTGTAGGTCTTTCGTTCTGTTTGTTGCTGTATTACAGCAACATATGGGACAGGTGAGGCTTGTATCGCATGGACGGTTCTTGTGGATCGCATGGACGGTTCATTTCATCTGGTGATCCATTTTCTTGTGATGCCATGACTCGCTTTGGAAGGGAAAGGCAAAAACCATTTTGTCATGGTTTCAAAGAATACAGGGGTGCTTGGTAAATCTTGCCCTTCTGAGTCGTGAATCGCTAGAACCGCCGCAGTGATCCGACCAGATGCTTTTCCCGACAATATTTCTTAAAAAAACATGCTCGCTTTAAAGAATTATTTTGTACCTTTGCACGAGTTTAGAAATCACTCATTAAAATTATCAATATCGATCAGATTATGGAAAAAAGTGCATTGCAGGAGGCGAGAGCTGCCTATCTGCCAAAATTGCCGAAAGCCCTTCAGGGTGCTGTTAAGGTAAAAGAAGGAGAACCTACACAAAGCGTAGACAATCAGGAAGAGATCAAAAAGTTGTTCCCTAATACGTATGGAATGCCGCTCGTGGAGTTCGTTCCCGGTGACGTTGCTGTCAGCAAGAAGTTCAACGTGGGCATTATCCTCAGTGGAGGACAGGCTCCTGGCGGACACAATGTGATCTGCGGTCTCTTTGATACCGTCAAGAAACTCAATCCTGAGAATAAACTGTATGGATTCCTGATGGGACCTGGCGGCTTGGTCGACCACAATTACATGGAGATTACCGCTGAATATGTGGACAACTATCGCAATACTGGCGGCTTCGACATGATCGGCAGCGGTCGTACCAAACTGGAGGAAGTGGATCAGTTTGAGAAAGGTATCGAGATCATCCGTCAACTCGACATCCAGGCTATCGTCATCATCGGTGGTGATGACTCCAACACAAATGCCTGTGTGCTCGCTGAGTACTATGCCGCTAAGAAATATGGCGTGCAGGTGATCGGTTGCCCCAAGACCATCGACGGCGACTTGAAGAATGACCAGATTGAGACCAGTTTCGGTTTTGATACTGCTACCAAGACCTATTCTGAACTGATCGGCAACATTGAGCGTGACTGCAACTCCGCACGCAAGTACTGGCACTTCATCAAACTCATGGGCCGCTCCGCCAGCCATATCGCATTGGAGTGCGCCTTGCAGTGCCAACCCAATATCTGTATCATCTCTGAAGAGGTGGAGGCAAAGGACCAGACCCTCAACGACATCATCGACCAGATCTGTGAGGCTGTGGCCATCAGAGCAGAGAAGGGTGATAACTACGGTGTCGTGCTGGTGCCCGAGGGACTGATTGAGTTTATCCCCGCCATCGGACGACTCATTGACGAGCTCAACGACCTGCTGGCTGAGCACGGTGCTGAGTACAAAGACCTGGAGGCTGAAGAGCAGCGTGCATATATTCTTGCTCACCTGAGCAAAGACAATGCTGCTACCTTCGAGACACTGCCTGAGAATGTGGCTCATCAACTGTCGCTCGACCGTGATCCTCATGGTAACGTACAGGTATCGCTGATCGAGACCGAGAAGCTGCTCTCCGACATGTGCGAGGCTCAACTTGCCAAATGGGCAAAAGAGGGCAAATACAAAGGCAAATTCGCCACTCTTCACCATTTCTTCGGCTATGAGGGCCGCTGTGCCGCTCCCTCCAACTACGACGCTGATTACTGCTACGCATTGGGCGCCAGTGCAGCACAACTCATCGCAAATGGCAAGACTGGCTATATGGCCATCGTGAAGAATACCACTGCATCCAATGATGAATGGAAAGCCGGTGGTGTGCCCATCACCATGATGATGAATATGGAGCGCCGCAACGGAAAGATGAAACCCGTCATCAAAAAAGCGCTGGTGAAACTTGACGGCAACCCATTCAAGACTTTCCAGTCGCTCAGAGAAAAGTGGGCCAAGGACACTTGCTATGTCTATCCTGGTCCAATACAATACTGGGGACCGGCAGAAGTCTGTGACAAGACGACCATGACATTGGCTCTCGAGAACGAGAAATAAGCCTTTGAAATCAACTATGAATGAGGGCGTGTCGCTTCCGACACCCCTCATTTTGAATATGATATATCACCATGCCTAATCAAAAAGGGGGAACAAAAAAACAATCTCATGAGTCACCGGCCAATAAACGGTCGGCTGTTCGTAGATGGTTCACGGCATGGAAAAAGTGGCCAAAGACACTTTGGTGGGGAATGGGTTCCCTTTTGGCTATTGTCTACTTGATGGTCGTCTATAGTTATATGGTGGAACCCTTCGGATTCAGATGGAGGGCCATTTTCGGAGATCCCAGTTATCCCAAGGGATATGAAATCCATGGCATCGACATCAGCCATCATCAGGGGAAGATCGATTGGATAAAACTGGGTAATGCGATGATTGACCGCACTTATATCAGATTTGTCATGGTGAAGGCTACCGAAGGCGCTGACTATATTGATGAGAATTTTTACGATAATTTCAGCAATGCCCGGAAGGCGGGGTTCATCAGAGGGGCCTATCATTTCTGGAGCACTTTGTCTACGGCACGCGAACAAGCATCGTTCTTTCTTGACAATGTGAAATTGGAGGTGGGCGACATGCCTCCTGTTCTTGATGTGGAAAACAAACCGGATAACATGTCGTTGGAAGAATTCCAGATGGAGATTCTCGCCTGGTTGCATCTCGTAGAAGATAAATACCACACAAAACCCATCATCTATACCTATTATAAATTTAAAGAGGCTTATCTCAACGACCAACGCTTCGATGATTATCCTTACTGGATCGCTCATTATTATGTCTCCGAGATGCAGTATGAGGGAAAATGGAAGTTTTGGCAACATACCGACGTGGGCAGGTTGCCGGGTATCAAAGGTTTTGTAGACCTGGATATCTACAACGGCAGTTTTTACGACTTGGAGAAACTGACGCTGACCAAAGAGATGTTGGAGGAACCGGAGGATTTCTTGCCTGCCAACATGTCGCAGGAGGATTCTGTCGCTATGATGTGAACGACAGCAGCACCCATCCGCCAAGCATGTCGGTGCTCACGTGCTTGAGATCTAACCGGCGGGCGGTTTCCAGAAGTAAGGCGATGTCGGATTCATAAAAACCGCTGAGTAGCAGACGACCACCGTCTGTCATCATTCCTTTCATCGCTTCCATGTCAGACAACAGGACGTTGCGGTTGATGTTGGCCAAGACAACGTCGAATATGCCACTCACGTGCGACAATACATGAATATCACCGTTGAGCACCTCAATATTGTCCACACCGTTTAGGGTGGCGTTGTGTCGGGTGTTCTCCACACTCCATTCATCAATGTCGTAGGCCACCACTTCTTCGGCTCCTGCTTTTGAGGCGACGATCGACAGGATGCCGGTTCCACAACCGCAGTCGAGCACCCTTTGTCCTTGAAGGTCGCCATCCAGCAAATGCTTCACCATCATCTGTGTCGTCTCATGCGTGCCGGTGCCGAAAGCCATCTTGGCGTCGATCAGGATGTCCATCATGCCAGGTTGGGTAGGGCTCTCATGCAGCGTGTCATGAATCACACAACGGCCTTCTATCACGATCGGTTCAAATCCTGTCGCTTCCCATGTGGCATTCCAGTCTTCATCATCGATTTTCTCAAGATGGTATTCCACATTCACTTGAGGGAGTGGAAACTCGGAGAGCAGCGCGTCGAGCGTGTGTTGGTCGAATGCCTCAGCAGGCGCATAGCCTGTCAACTGTCCGTCTGATTGGTCAAAGGTGTCGAAGCCTGCCTCTCCAGCAAGGGCGGTGATGATATCGTAAGCTGTCTGTACCTCTTCGGGAGAAAGTGAATCACCTTTCAGTAAAAAATGAGCAGATAAATATTTCATATTGAAGTTTTTTGAGTGCTTT
>CADCQC010000318.1 GCA_902803455.1 uncultured Prevotellaceae bacterium | reverse complement strand
ACAGCGGGAAAGTGTCGGACCGCTTCGTGGAAGCCTACGATGTGCGGCCGGAGGACGGGCTGGTGATCTGCTTTGACAGGAGAAAATTCGCCACGAGGGTGTTCAACATCAACAGGATCGGATATGTGGAGATCAAAGAGGACGAGCCATGGAAGTATCCTGCCTCGCATGAAAAGATAGAAGTGGACGTGTTCCACATGACAGGAGAAAAACCTGTCCGCATCTCCCTTCAGCTCGACCTGATGGCGAAGAACCTGCTGACAGAGGAGTTCCCCAGGGCGAAGAACTGCATCAAACCGCATAAAGGAGACAACAACATCTGGTACTTCGATACTGAGGTCTGCCAGCTTGAAGGGGTCGGGCGGTTTTACATGGGACTCGCCAACCACATCAAGATCCTCGATGCACCCGAGCTGAAACAATATGTGATAGATTTCAGCAAGAAATACCTGACATAGAAACGACAAGCGAAAGGCTGGTATTGGTGCATTATAATAGACATTGAAGAAAAACTATCCAATAAGCCCAAATCATAAAAACCCATCATGACAGAAGTACAAAGCTACAAAGCACTCGAACAAGCTATTTCCGAAGGTGAGACCAACATCATGCTCACCTCCGAGATCATTCTCACCGCATGCGCCATGGCGGAGAGATGCGGATTCGACCAGTCAGACATCAGTAAGTACATCGGACTGGTGCAGGCCGCTAAACAGGATAAAAGCGTCAGGTATGATCCTGACTATTCCATCGCTCTGCTGAATGAACAGGGCAGACCCTACAGGAAATACATCACTATCACAATACTCGCAAACACGCTTCGCGTCATCCAGCTCCTTGATTGCCTCCATGCGAGAGTGAGCATGCACAAGGATGACAGCGGAAACCTCACCGGGGTGGCTGACGTCACCACTTCTGTGTGATATCCTGACCTCATGATTTCTGTGATGAGATCACGCTCAAGTTCATCGACAAGGACGACTCCTATAATAGCCTGCAGTTCACATTTGGCTTACTGAACTAATGGTTTTCGTCAAGAGCAGGTGTTTCCCATACCAAATGTTTCATGGGATGACCTCCCCAAAGGCTGTCATTTACATAACGGAAACCGACAGACGTATAGAGGATTTCACCGACTGGATTGCCATTGTCCACCAATAGACCTACAGGAAGTCCCATCCTCTCGGCCCGTTTCTTAGTGGCAATCAACAGTTTTTTAGCTATTCCCCTACTGCGGTACTCAGGCAGAACGGCTAGTGAGTCAAGATACAGCTCACCTGCCTGAGTCTCGTCATTCATACAGGAATGATCCACGCCGATAAAGTTCTTGGCAGCTTCGATGAAAACCCGGCGCAGTTCGTGCAACTGTCCGCCATCGTAGCTCACGGCAACGCCAACGATCTTGTTTCCATCCATCGCCACCGATGTATTCCTGTAGCTATATTGAGAATCCTCCCTTTGCACAAGCGTGACCATCATCCTTCGGAAGTCCTCCAGCCCATAACCGTCTCCACAGAAATACAGGCAGCAATCGTCCGTCATCGCCATCATAATCAGCCGTGCTATATCAGCCGACTGTTCCCTTGTCGCCTTATGAATCAGAATAGTGCTATCCACATTGATACTTTATTTGAAACGGATGCATCACTCATAGAAGAAAACATCAAGCCAGAATGAGCACTTTTGTTTGTGCAAATTTACGGTAAATTTGTGTGGAGCCCAAATGATTCCGGCGAAATCCATGTGTTTTCAAGTGGACTTCGTCCGATTCGATGCGGCCAACACAACCATCATCATTCGCATACTCATTCATCGGGTAAAGCTTGTAAGCATTAAAAACAAAACCACGGAACGTGATCATGATGAGGTGTTATGCGTCAAATACTACAATGGAAAGACTATCATTGATATCATGAACGGTGTTTGAGCGCCTTCTCCACACTTCCCTCTTCAAGCAGGAGGCGCTGTGCATCGTCGTAGCCGAGCCCTAATGACTCTTGAAGCATGCGGGTACCGCGGTCTATCAGTTTGGCATTGGACAGTTGCATGTTGACCATACGATTGCCAAGGATACGCCCCATACGTATCATTAAGGTGGTGGAAATCATATTCAAAACCATCTTCTGGGCCGTGCCGCTTTTCATACGTGTGGAACCGGTCACAAACTCTGGTCCTACAATGGTCTCGATGGCATAGTCGGCAGCCTCTGCAAGAGGAGTGTTAAGATTGTTGGTGATGCCACCTGTCAGCAGACCATATTGCCTTGCCTTACTGACAGCACCGACCACATAAGGAGTAGTGCCTGATGCTGCGATACCCAATACAGTGTCATCGGCTGTAGGATGGTAGGCCTGCAAATCCCGCCATCCTTGCTCTGAATCGTCTTCTGCCCTCTCCACTGCATGTCGCAACGCTTGGTCGCCACCGGCAATAATTCCCATAACCCACGTTTCGGGAACACCAAAGGTGGGAGGCAGTTCGCTGGCATCCAATATTCCCAGTCGACCGCTGGTACCGGCACCGATATAGAACAACCGTCCGCCATTCTTCATCCTT
>CADCQC010000317.1 GCA_902803455.1 uncultured Prevotellaceae bacterium | reverse complement strand
TATCAAGCACCTTCAAACATGAATATATCGACAGCGTGAACAATCGGAATGTCATTCTCAGATATAATTATGAAGACTTGTTTATCGTGAGAACGGGATTCGGGTTTACCTATAATGATGGCGTCAGGGCCATTAAGGCCAATGTGGAAACCGGTGGAAACTTGTTGAAATTGGCTTCTTCTTTGTTGAATTTCAAAATCAATACGCAAGGTCAGCAGACACTTTTCAATATTGCGTTCGCACAATACTTCAAAAGTGATTTCGATTTCACCAGAGCGGTGATTTTTGATGATCGAAACTCCCTTGTATTCCATGCTGGCATAGGTGTCGCATATCCTTATGGGAATAGCACGGTACTGCCCTTTGAGAAAAGATATTTCTCGGGAGGTGCCAACTCCGTCAGGGGATGGCGGGTCAGAGGACTCGGGCCTGGATCGTATATGGGAAGGGATGGTAATATCGACTTCATCAACCAGACTGGTGACATGAGGCTGGATTTCAACCTGGAATACCGCACAAAACTGTTCTGGAAATTCAATGGGGCATTTTTTGTGGATGCCGGTAACGTATGGACGTTAAGGGATTATGAGGAACAACCTGGCGGACAGTTTAGGTTGGATGAGTTTTATCAGCAGATCGCTGTCGCTTATGGGTTGGGCATCAGACTCAATTTCGATTATTTCATCCTCAGGTTTGACATGGGTATGAAGGCTGTCAATCCTGCCTATGAAAGCTATATGGAGCATTATCCCATCTTGTATCCTGAACTCAAACGCGACTTCGCTTTTCATTTTGCAGTAGGTATGCCATTCTGATACGGCATCTCTCCATCTGATATTTCTATATTCCATCAGATACTACATTATTTTATCAGATACTACATTGTCTTATCTGATAATTTGTCAACCTATCAGATAAAACGTCAACCAAGTGCTTTCACTATACCCACCTTGAGGAATATTTTGCCATCAAGGCGGGAATATCATTCGGGAAGGCACGATTTCTTTTTTTCGTTCATCCAAAAAAAAGCACCATTCATCAGCCATTGCCCATCGTTCATCAAAATCTCTTTTTTTGCGATGGCTGAATGAAAGATTTTTTATTAATTTGTGAGAGTATTTTTATTCTTGATCTCATCACTTAAAAACATAAAAACTTAAAATCTTAAATACTTAGAAAATGAAAAAAATCTTATTCACCTCAATCCTGTGTCTCACGACCATGGTGCTGTGGGCACAAGACGTGGTCATCGACAAACTTTTGCCTGGGCGGCTCGGGGTTTCCGTGCTCAAACAGGTGAATAGTTTTGATGACGTGCAGAGTTTGACCATCCTCTCTGGGAAGGCCAACGAAACAGACTGGTCGTTGTTGCAATACGACTTCCCAAATCTGCGGAAAATCGATTTCGGGGGCCTCGATTGCGAATATTTCGGAGGCTCTTATAGCGAAAGCCCTATCGGACGGAAGGACTCGCTGCGCACCCTCATCCTTCCACGGAATCTGTGCGTGGTGCCAAGAAACCTTGTCGCTAATTGTAAGAAGATAGAGAGCATTGATATCCCCGCATCAGTGGTGCATATCTCTGCTAGCGCTTTCAACAGTTCCAACTTGCGCAGTGTGACCCTGCATGAAGGCCTGCTCACCATTGGCGACGGTGCTTTCTCCTATTGCCAACAACTGGAGCAAGTCACCCTTCCATCCACACTGATAGCCGTAAGCAATCCCTTCTACCACTCCGACCATATGCACACGATCACCTGCTTAGCACCAACTCCCCCCTATCTCTACGGCACGTTCTTCGGATATGATCAGATGGAGACGATGGCTACCCTATATACTCCTCCCGGCAGCAACTACAGAGCCTCGGATGGATGGAATCATTTTGCCAATATCTCGGAGACAGCCACGGAGCCTGTTAAGGACATCCGTGTCATTGACCGCTATGTGCCCTATCCCTTCCCGCAAAACCACCCCAATTTGACACTCGGCGTGGGTATGGATAGCGTCTATTATTACTCAAACACTTACACCCAGCCTTATGCCGCCCACGTCACGGTGACTGGTGATGGCACTTTGGCATTGGGTAATTACAACCATGAAGTCAATATCAAAAGATATCCAGTAGGACTTCAAAGCATCATCAACAACTACTATCAATACCCCTATTCAGAAGATGCCGCATGGCCGTCGCTTTTGGCTTTGTCGCCTGTCACTGCTCAAGGAGTGAGCATCACTCATCGCTACAATATTTGGAATAAGAGTAATTACATTTGGGCCTTCACCTCGCTGCCTTTCGATGTCCGTCTGAGTGATCTCGTGATCGAGGGAAAGAACTTGCAGTATAGCATCATGAAATACTCCGGGCGAATGCGCGCCGATGCCCGTTTTGATGACGTATGGGTGCGTCAGACTGCTGACAGTATCATTCATGCAGGTGAAGGTTTCATCGTAGCTGTGGGGTGGGACCGCTTCGCCTCGCCACAGGCTTCCATCCGCTACACCGCACCATCCAACCAGTGCTCCGCCATCTTCAATACCGATGATGCCATTATCCCCCTGCGTGACTATGCCGCCGATTTCGAGTGCGATCGTGGCTGGAATTTTGTAGGCAATCCCTATCCCTGTCATTTCGCCACCAAGTATTTCGACCTCACTGGTCCCTTTACGGTTTATACTAACGGCCATTTTCAGACCTATAGCCCCATCGACGATGACTATGTGCTCAAACCCTTCGAGGGATTCTTTATCCAAAAACCCTGGGGACACGACGCCTTGAAATTATACAAAGAGGGGCGTTTCCTCAGTCAGAAAGACTACGACAACTTCAAAAAACAGAATAATGCCCCGCGCCATGTCATGGCTGCCGACAGAAAGGTGGTCAATATCCTCCTGACACAAGGTGAGGAAGAGCAAGACCGCACCCGCCTTGTCATCAATAGTGAGGCACAGACAGACTATGAGCCGATGAGTGACGCGGTGAAATTCCCCGCCATAGATGAGAAGCAGACGCAGTTGTGGCTTACCGGCCACGATGGCACCCGCTATGCCATCAGTGAGCAGCCTCTCTCTGACGGCGAGCATCTCACCATCGACCTGCAGATCGCTACAGAGGGTGACTACACCCTTTCCTTCAATGGACGAGACCTCAGTGAACTTTTGCTCATCGACCAGGAGACCGGTGTCATCCAGCCTCTCTGCGAACCCTACACCTTCCATGCCACCGAAGGCAGTCACAATGGGCGTTTCCACATTAGCCGCGCGGATGGTGGTGATGAGGTGACCTATCAAGATAAAGTAGTCACCATCGACGGTGTCAAATACCAACTCTCCAAGCAAGGTCTCGCCAGTGTGCAGGATGTCACCTCTACAGCAGAGACCATCGAGATACCCGCACGTATCACCTATCAGGGTGCCACCTATACTGTCTATTATTTCTACCATTACGCCAGCACGGTCACTTACAAACATCTCATATTGCCGCCCACTATCGTCTCTCTCTCTATTTCACGAGGCAATCCCAAGACGCTTGAGACGGTTACCCTGAAGGCTCTCTGCCCACCATCGATGAACTATAACTACGGTAGTCAACGAGACACTACCGACAACTTCACTTGGTATGTTCCCAAAGCGGCAGTCAACAGCTACAAGAGTTCTCCAAGCTTCCGGGCTGCACCCCACATACTGCCCATAGAGGAGGAACCGCAGGAAATGTGGGCATACCATGGGCTGGTGCAGTTTGATGACAACACGAAACCGCACAACAAACCTGCATTCCACACTTTCCTCAGCTATTATGGTAATTTTCTCGTCAATCATAATGAGAGTACCAAGGCCGATATCGAGGTGGAGGGCTCACAGCCCATGAACCTCAGCTCTTTCGATTTCTTTTTGCGGAATACATCCAAAACGCTGAACAACTCCCGCGAAGAAAACAATAATTACGATGTATCGACACTGATTGCCAATTCGCCCATGACTGCCGACCATGTGACTACTTATTTTTATACTAACCAAGACGAATTATATCACTGGCCCATGCTCTGTCTGCCCTATGACCTGCGGCCCAGCGACATTACGGGCGACTTCAGCTTCAGTGTGGCTACCGCACGACGCTATGACGGAGCACGCCGTGCTGCCAATGGCGTGGTTCCCAGTACCCAAAATGGGGAGACGAGCAATTGGAAGAATGTAGGCAACGGAGAGACCGTGACAGCTGGCGAGGGTTTCATCCTCAGCGCCTTCTTGCCTTACGGCTCCGAAAAGCATTTCCTCAAACTGTCAGCCATAGAGAATGACCGCCGCAACGGCATCTTTGCTTCTTCGCGCACGATCACGCTCAAAGACTATCCCTCAGCACGACCCGAGGACCGTGGATGGAACCTCGTGGGCAATGCCTATCCCGCTTACTACGACATGGGCGAGAGCGATATCAAAACGCCTTATTACGTGTGGGGAACGAATAGCTCGAGTAATTATTTGGCAACCTACCATTACTATGTGTTCACCCACGATGACGATGACTTCCTGCTGATGCCTTTCCAGGCTTTCTTCGTGCAATACACCGACAACCAGCATGAGATTCATCTGCCGGGCAATGGTCGCTACCATAATTATATAGATTACAAAGAACGGCGGCCGGCAAAGGCTCCACGCTTGAGTGGTAACGACGAACAAAAGCGCCATCTCTTCGACATCCAATTGATGGGAGATGGTCAGTATGACCGCACACGTGTGGTGCTCAACGATGCTGCCAGCACCGACTATGAGCCTACCTGTGACGCCACGCAGATACCCACCACAGATGCCTCTCTGCTCTGCACCATCGAGGGCGGTAAACGCTATGCCATCAATGAGCGTCCAACACCACAGGGAAGCATCGTTTTGGGCTTGGACATCGCCACCGAGGGCGACTACACCCTCTCGCTGGGCAAGACCAACAGTCGGGGCATCATCCTCACCGATCACGACACTGGTCAGGTGACACACCTCGATGAAGGTGACTACACCTTCCATGCTGTGGCAGGTCGCTGCGACCAACGCTTCACACTCTCATTCAGTGGACTGACACGTATCGGCGACTTTACGCTCCACCGTCCTGCCGACAATACCCTCTACGACCTTCAGGGCCGTCCTGTCACGGGTAAACCTGCCAAGGGTGTTTACATCCAAAATGGCAGAAAGATAGTGGTTGGCTTTTAGCATTTTGACTTTAGGCATTATAAAATAGAAAAATCATGAAAAATCCCATAAGATATATCGCTCTGCTGGCCATGTCGCTTCTTATGCTGACAGCCACTGCGCAGCAGAACCATACAGTCACCTGCAAGGTGATGCCCGATAATGTGCGTGAGGCCATCTTGCGCTCTAACAACACCGTACATAGTCTGATAGTGTATGAGGCAAACGCTGATGGTACACATGGTAATGTCATTGGAAGCTTCAATGTAGGAGACAACCAACAACTCACTATACCCGCCGGTAAGCAAATTGTGCTGAGTCATGCGCTCGGTGGAGTATGGAATGTTGAGAAATGGTTGGTCAATGGACAGCCACTTGGTGGCTCCGTCGTGGAATACAAAGGAAAGAACAAATTCGGATACTACGATAACTTCTACTACGAGGTAGTCTATACCATGCCCGATGCCGACATCGAGGTGGAGGTGTGGTTGTATTATGAGCCACAACTTCCCAATGAACCGGCTGACGGCACACATCGGCTTAAAATCGTCACCAACTGTGCCGACAACTTGACCTTCAGCTGCTCCTACCTATCAAAAAGCAACAACACCGTTCAAAGCGACAATACCTATTATTATATCGCTACGGGCGACTCGGTGGGCATCAAGGTAGATTGTTCCCCCGGCTGGCGGCCACGACGTGTGGAGGCTGATGGAGCTGTCGTTTACGAAGGTGAAGGCATGTACGGCGATATGTATGACAATGTATATGGCGAGCCACAGGAAAACTATTATTATTACCTACTCTATGCGATGCCCGACCACGATGTGACGCTCTACTTCTATGGTGAGCTTCGTCCCGAAGACCCCGACCATGAAGGCAATACCGACATGCCTAATGTTCCTGCCAGCAACGGTTGGGATGCGGCCTCTGGCGAGGTAACCATCACCAATCTCACCACTTATGACGAAGTCAATAATAATGATCTGTCGTCAATCATCGATGCCATGAATGCGCTCATGCGGCATAAACATTTCACTGCCCGTGATGTCAAGAGCCTTGTCATGGCGTGTGATATGACACCAGAAGGGTGGAGCAACGCCTACGAACAGCTTAGCCAACTTTTTACCTCTTCGCTACCCACCTATAGTCTGGAGCGTATCGATTTGAGCCGCACATGGGACTGGGGAAATCCAGGGAAGGAATGGATTGGAGGGCAGTATGTGCCCTTCCCCTTCAAGGATGGAACACCTTCCGGTGATGGCACGGTAAGATATTTCTTTAATGCCTATAACACTGG
>CADCQC010000316.1 GCA_902803455.1 uncultured Prevotellaceae bacterium | reverse complement strand
TTTCAGCATGCCTCCATGATGCTCATTCCAGTTTGGATTAATCTTCATCATCTGTCCTTCTCCATGTATTTACAGTAATCCTTCAGGTATCACAAATGACGAGAGCAAGAGCCATGCGATGACCCCTAACAGGGCGACAACGAGCAGAATCCAAGACCACCACGACTCATGAGGCTGACCCAAAGGTTGGTCACTTCGGCCGCTCATTTCCGGCATCTGAGAAACTGACAACCGGTCAGGTTTCTGCGTTAGATTCTTCAACCATTCTGGACTTTTGTCTAATGGAAGATGAAGATTTGTGTCTGGTTGGATATGAAGATGTCTCTTACCATGTACTAACGTCAAGTTCTCTCCTGACCAGTCAAGACAAATCGCCTCAGGATATTGTTCTTTACAATGCATGGGTGTGGCAAACCAAGCCACGACAACAGAATCATCGACAAATATATGGTGGTCTCCCATCGGAGTATCGACAGCAAAGGCTAACGACATTCTGTCGCGCATCAGAGCCGGCAGCGCGTCGATCGCATGCAGGAGTGCCTGCAACCGACGGGATTGCTTGATCTTGTCTCCCAGACGTAACTCATCCTGGCCAAGACAGATGAACATCTGATGGTGATTGTTGAGACATGTTGCCATCAACTGCATCAACATCCCCTCGTCCTGGGTCGGAGCAACATGCTGGTATGTCTCAATGACATATTCATCAGACACTTGTCTTTCAGAAGATGTGTAAGGACGCAAACCTTCAAGGGCGGCGATAATCGGTGTGTATCCACCAATCTTATTGACCGTATCTAAGGTGAACTCATAAACCACACTGGACGGGTATTTCCTCACATTCCCAGGAAAAGAAGTGAAATCGTCCTGTACGTAAACAACCACCCGCCTATTACCGCCCTCCCATGATGACATTAAAAAGAAGGAAGCGCATCGGGGACTGGCAACGCCCAAGGACCACTGGCAGAGATCAAAAGCAGACCTGCCCACCTCTCCAGTATACGACAAGATGGTATCACCCGGAGCCGTCGTAAGCGATCCCTTGGCCAGATGTTGGATATATACTGTTTCTTTCTTCATCTTGCAAATCGCTGGCAAATTATAAATCGCTGGCAAAAGTGTAGGCAAGCAGTTGTCCGTAATTGGCATGTTGGTCATCCACATCCAGTCCATGGCGCAGCAGGATGCTGGTGACCATCTGCAACGTCCCGAAATCGGCACGGTGAACATAGTGTTTTGCCTCTCCCTCAAACGAGGTGGGGTCTGCGGCATCGTGACCATGTTTGCGGAAGTCGTTGTCGATAGGTGTGGCTATGAAGAACACACGTGGTGGCAGTTGCAACAGAGCGCTATCCTCTGCCGACTCCTTCATCCTCATGGCCAGACGCTCGTCCAGATGACAGAAATCATCCACCCGGCGGCGCATATAGTCGGTGATCGTGCCACCATGCGCCATGGCATAGTCGGTGGCGGGAATGAAAAAGGCCTGAGGATCCGCTGCCAGTTGGATATAATGGTCATGGATCCGCTGAAGCAATGCTCTTGCCTTGTCGAGGTCTGTCTGCTCATCCGTTTCGATGATGTTGGGACAAGAGGTCAGCCATGCCACCATCTGCTCGTCACCAACAAACGGGAACGTGTCGAGTCCTTCGTGAGGCTGGCCATCCAGCAAGTCATGACGGCAAGCCATCCTGAAGAGTGTCACGAAATGGGAATAGACGAGTTGGATATCCCCTTTCGACATCTGAAACAGTTCCCTGAAAGGCGCCTCCTGCATGACAGCATCCATTCCCTTGATGGCCAGATGCCAGTTTTTACGAGGCGCATCGGCATAGCTGGTGAGGTGGTGCAAGGCTTCCACCATATTGGTGAAGGCTTCAGCTGTCGCCGGCTGTTCCGTTCCGAGCAATGGTGTGCAGCACTTGTCGCACACCACCACGTCGGTGGCATAAAACACATAATAATGATAGAAGAAATGGAGTTGGTATTCCAGTGAGAACACCTGTTGTCCGCCCCTTGAAGTGAGCAACCGTGGTGGAAGTCCCTTGTCGATATCCAACAACGGCCAGCAGTCGATAATGGTATTGATGACAGTATCGGTGTCATAATCGAGAAAATGCTGGAAGACGCTGGCACCGTTGACCTTTTTACTTCCACACATCACATAGCCCTCTTCCTGCAACCGTCTCTCCCGCAGTGAGGTGCTCTCATACAGCAACCGGCTGGGAGTCCCCATGGCATGCTGCGCGTCAAGGCTGTATCTCAGTGATGACACGGCCTCGCCATCATGTCTTCTCTGCTGTGCCTTTCTCAAAGTCCACACTTTCTTGTATGTTTTTGGCTGAATCCATCTGACAGACTCGAAAACAGCAGTGCTCTTCATCATCGCCTCCATGATGGCACGAAACATGATGATGGAATCACGGACCATCACCTCACCCGGGATATCCACGAATTCCAACATCAGCCGGTCATTGCCGGAAGAGAGGAAACGCGACAGGTAGACATCATGACGGCGGAGCGCGAGGATATCGCTTTTGTCGACACTGCCGTCGCTGTTGCGTTCCTCTGTATGGCTATAAACATCATTGGGCAAAGTGGCATCACGGTATCTGTCATCACGATGATACCCTAATTTCTCAAGTGAGCCGATCACATCATTGATGAGATAGGTTTTCCCACAAGCCGTCTCACCAACGATGGCAAGCCGCACGCTTTTCTTCCGCCGGTGGGTTAAACCAGCCAGATGCCTGAATGAACTCATCAGGCGCAGCCAAAAAACCTTCACGGGACTTTCTTTCTTCATTAATTTGTCTTCTTGAATAATTGTTGAGCGGCAGGCTTCCGCAGTCGTGTGGCAGTCATGAAAGCCAGCAGAATCATACTCTCGAGTACCTCACCAACGGAGTCAACACCAAATCCTGGACATAACTTTCCTGTAAACGGAAAGGTGCCGAGATACGACCCATAGAGATAGACCGACGTGCCCACCCACATCATGACAGCCATCATGCGCCAGAGCATTTGCCTGTCGATGGGCACCGTGGTGTTGCGGAGCAAATGATCATCAGGAATGGTGGTGCCCAAAACAGCCAACAGCAAGAGTACTAGCAAGCCGAAGAACACCACATAAGCCAATATGCCATAAGTACCGAAAAAGGCCAGGGGCAACGACACATCATTGAGCACCACTGGCGAAAAACCTGTCGAGACAGAAGGATGAAGCGCATGACGCTCCGGCGAGAGCGGGTCGCTGCCACTGGCATTGAACATGCCGTGCACCATCACCGTGAGAAACTCCGTGTCGCTCACGGCATAACGGTATCCGCTGTCGCGGTAATCTGCAAACTGCGTGTTCATCTCAAAGCGCCTGGAAGAACGGTCATAATCGACCTCTTCCACATCGTAGGCCCAGGTCATGATCTGCGGGACGGCAACCAGCATCGCCACCATCAGACCGCCAAGCGTCCAGTTGAGCATTTTGCGCTCACTACGGTCGTTAGACAAGTCAAGACGGTTGGGGTTGCGGTCGTATTTCGACACGATCACAAAGACCAGGACAGCAAAAGCCCCCATGCCCAAATAGTTGGTAAAATAGCCCTTGTCGGCATGTAATGGGGCGATGGCTGCTAAAAGCAAACCCGTGACGATACCAAACGATATCAGCAGCGATAGCCACCGTTTCTTGTCGGTGAACCGAACCCTGCACAATGCCATTCCTGTGCCGGCGACAATCAGCAGGGTGATGGGAGCCGAGGAGAAATTGCCTGGCAGTTGGGTGGCAGCCGCCACGAGAAGCATACACACCACGGCAATACCTATAGCCACCTTGTTGTTGGCCGGCGACTCACCACGTGTGGGTGCTTTCTTGAACAGCCGACCAGAGAGACATTCCACCTCCCAAACCAGATTTCTCACCAGGAGCAGGACAATCGTGAGGATATTGCTCATCAACAACGTGTAGGGAATCGTGCGGTGCAGTTCATTGAAACCGCTCTTCCTCAACCACCCCAACGGATGAAGTCCATGCACCTCGTCGTAGGGATATGCCTGCAACATATCATGTGAGAAATACTTGTCGGAATAAGACAGCGCACCAAGGCACAACACCCATCCCGCAGCAGCCACCAGCAGTGCCACCCATTTCCGCCATCTCACCTTTCTCACGTGCTGGCGGTCATTGACAGCCGTGAGGAAGGCATAGTTGAAATGCAGCGACAAGGTGAACAGCAGGAGGAGCATCAATCCACAGTCGACCACCACTACCGACGTGAGTTTCTCAAAATATGGAAACGTCCACGACAGTTTGACCGCCACCATGATGCGACAGATACTATAGGCAAACGCCAGCGCCACCACCATCCGGAAAAGGTCGGGCAACTGCAGTGCCCCGATGGCCTTCTGACGGATATTTCCCCACCGCACATCCACCAGCCACGGATAGATCCCGGCTATCAGGAGAAACATGACGGCCGGCAACCAGAAGTAAGACCAGATGAACCATCCGCCGATGATTCCTGTATGGAGGCGCACACGTCCTCCATCCGTCTTCACCGCCATGGCCGAGAACCGTGGCATGAGATGTGGAGCGCTTTTTAAAGCAGACGACTCCACCGACAACCCCTCATCGGTCACCGTCAGATGGCAGACCTCCTTTGGGATGCTGTTGGAGAACTGCGGGATATAGACTCTTTGTCCCACAGGTATCGACCCGTCATTCTGCTGCAAGGTGAGCAGGGAGGTGTGAGAACCGGTAATCTGGCGTATCACCTCCTCATCCTCTGTATAGGTAATGGGTTTTGGAAAGAACACCGCCACCCCGCGGTCGTCAGGACGCAGCATGACATGTCCTGCCCCCCACTCCGTGGAGAGCAAAACCGGTTTGGCGATATAATTGATATCTCCGATATGAAACAGTTGCTTGTTGTTGGATTTCAGGCTGAATTCCGCCATACGGTAGAACTCCACCTTACAGAAACCCTCCACCGTGCCTGAGGTGGCATATCGGATGGTCTGACCGCCAGCCACAAGCGAGGTATGGTTGTCAAGGATGACCAGATGCCACTTCCCCAACGTATTCAACAGTCCTTCCTTTTTTCTGTAGAAGAAAGAGCGCAACTCATCATGCTTGAGGAAGTCGGCCTCCGCCGCGCTGCCGTTGGTCTGCCGGCGCCGCTCCAGCACGTTGCGCAGCATCACATATTGTGACTCATGACCATCGAGCAAGGTTTCAATCTCACTGACAGCCAGCCGATGTGTTTTTCCGCCGACACTCACCTCGATGACCTGGTTGTCATCGAGAAGGTGCAGATTGGGATTTTCCCCATTGATCTTGAAATAACACAAGGAGTCCTTTTTTCCCCATTTGCTGTCTACCTTCCATGAGAATCGCCTATCGTCTCTGGTGACCGTGAGGAAATGTTCGGGTATCTGACTGTAACACACATCAGAGCCACGTCCTATCGTGACGGCAGACTGATGCAGGTCGTAGCCATCGATCATGACCACCACCCTGCGCTCAATACGCATCAGCATAAAGAGGCACAACAGCACGATGACTGCTGCGCCCCCCATGACAAAAAGATATAAGCGTTCTCTCATCCGATACCCTGACGCATCAGAACACAGGCGACTCCAGACGCATCACCTTGTTGGCACTGATATACCCGCGGAAAGTACCCTTCTGCGTGTACACCTTAAACCAGCGGTCCTCGTAGTCTCCATTGATGAGGATGTAGCCACCGTCTTTCACCTTCCCCACGATGGCGTACTTGGTGCCAGGACCCTTACGGATGTTGGTGTAGCCATCCTCGTCTTTCACCTGAGCCACTTCTTTGGCGATGCCGTTGCGTGCAGGCACGACAATCTTGTTGGCAGCCATATACCCGATCATCTCTGGAGGAGTACCATCGGTGAAAGTATTATACACCTTATGCCAGCCTTTGGTGGCTGGTTTGAAATAGACAAACATACCGTCAGGTATCTGGTCGACAATCTCATACTTGGTGCCAGGTCCTTTTCTGACATTGGTGTAACCATCCTCGTCTTTGACGAGACCTGCTTTCTGGGCCATCACTGGCCATGCCATGGCTACCATGAGCCACATCAAGAGCATTTTTTTCATTTTCTTACGTTTTTAGAATGAAACAATCAGTTGACGCTCCAAAGTTATAAATAATGAGGCCAAAAACGGCTCTTTTATATCATTTTTTCACGATTTTTTGGGCATTTTTGAGAATTCATGAACTGCGTTCATAAAAACTCCTGATGATTCTTTACACAAAAACGACCTAAAAATTTGCAAAAGAGAAAAAACACCTTTACTTTTGTTGCAACAAACGAAACTATTTCTGCCAAAATGAAACTGAAAACCACCCTTATCACGGTGCTGACAGCCATTGCATTCACCGTTAGTGCCCAACAGACGATCGATCTCAAAGGAACATGGCAATTTGCCACCTCACGCACCAATGATGCCACCCCGCCACGTCAATATACCGACCAGGTGGTCCTGCCTGGGTCGATGCTGACCAATGGCAAGGGAGACAAAGTGACCCCAGAGACACAATGGGTGAGTTCCCTTTACGACTCCTCGTATTTCTACAATCCATACATGGAGAAATACCGCCGGCCAGGTGAGATGAAATTCCCCTTCTTCCTCACACCCTCCAAGCACTATGTGGGCTACGCCTGGTATGAACGCAAGGTGAATGTGCCCCGTTCCTGGCGCAAACAACCCGTGACACTCTATCTCGAACGGCCCCATATAGAGACCACCGTCTATATCAACGGTCATGAGGTGGGACATCAGATGTCACTCAGCGCACCCCACCAATACGATGTCACCCGCTATCTGAAACCAGGATCGACCAACACCATCACCATCAAGGTATACAACGGCATTGAGAACGTGTGCGTGGGACAGGACTCCCACAGCGTGACCGACCAGACCCAAGGCGACTGGAACGGTATCGCCGGGCGCATCCAACTGATGACATCCCCTGTCATCTACCGCAAACGGGTGACGACCGACATCCAGCAGCGTAAAGCACGCATCTTCCTCAACGACACCATCTATGAACTGACGCTCGATGCGCCGCTACGCCTGTGGAGTGAGGACAACCCGCAACTCTATGAGGTGACCGTCGACTATCGGGGTCATGCCATTCCCGTGAGTTTCGGTGTGCGCGAGGTGAGCACCCAAGGACGGCACATCCTGCTCAACGGCCAGCCATTATACCTGCGTGGCACCGTGGAGAACTGTTGTTTCCCCGAGACAGGTTATCCCCCTACCGATGTGGCATCATGGCTGGAAGTGCTGGGCAAATGCAAGGAATACGGACTCAACCACGTACGTTTCCACAGTTACTGTCCTCCCGAAGCCGCCTTCACTGCCGCCGACCAACTGGGCATCTACCTGCAGCCGGAAGGCCCTTCGTGGCCCAACCATGGTGTGCGCCTGCGCCGCGGCATGGCCATCGACCAATACCTGACCGATGAGTGCAAGCGTATCATCGACACCTATGGCAGCCATCCCTCACTGATCATGCTCGCCGGCGGCAACGAACCGGCTGGCGACTGGGTGAGCTGGGGCAAGGATTTCTGCCGTGAGATGAAAGCCTACGACCCCTCCCGCATCTATTGCACCGCCAGCGTCGGCGGTGGATGGGCCTGGGACGAAGGATCAGAATACCATGTGAAAGGAGGAGCGCGCGGACTCGACTGGGACCGTCATGCCCCCCAGAGCACCGATGATTTTGAGGAGCAACTGGCAGTGCCCCGCAATTTCAAACCCACGGCAGAGCGTCCCGTCAACACAGAGCCCTATATCAGTCATGAACAAGGACAATGGTGTGTCTTCCCCGACTTTGAGGAGATCAGCCAATATACCGGAGCCTATCAACCTGGTAATTTGGAGATCTTCAAAGACTTGCTCGAGACCAACGGCATGGCCTCACAAGCCCGTAAATTTCTCATGGCCAGCGGACACTTGCAGGTGCTGGCCTACAAATATGAGATGGAGCGCAATCTGCGAACCAAAGACTACACAGGATTTCAATTACTCAGCCTCAACGACTACAGCGGACAAGGAACAGCCCTCGTAGGGCCGCTCAACGTACACTGGCGGGAGAAAGGCTACTGCACGGCAGCACAATGGCGTGAGTTCTGCAATCCCATTGTTCCCCTGGCCCTTCTGCCCCGTTTTGTCTACACCACTGCCGACACCATCCGCATCGGCACCCGCATCTACGATGCCACAGGACATGCCGACCGGCAAGCCACCTACAGCATGACCTCCAACGGGAAAACTATCGCACAAGGGACCTATACAACAGGAGAGGACATCGTGGTCAATCCCCACGACATCGAAGCACCAGCCAAACTCACGCTCACACTCACCACGTCCGGCCATAGCAACCACTATGACCTTTGGGTATATCCAGAGACACTCACAACCTCCTCGGAAGGTATCCACGTCACTGATACCCTCGACGAGAAAGCCATCAACGTGTTGAGAAAGGGAGGAAAGGTATTGCTGACCGCCGCAGGCAAGGTGCGCTATGGCAACGACGTCCGCCATACCTTCCTGCCTGTCTTCTGGAACACCAGTTGGTTTAAGATGCGCCCGCCCCACACCACAGGAGCCTACATACAATCCGACCATCCCGTGTTCCGCGACTTCCCCACCGAAGACTGGCAAAACCTGCAATGGTGGGAACTGGTCAACCACGCACAAGTGATGAACCTCTCCGACATGCCCATCTATTACCAACCCATCGTGCAACCCATCGACACATGGCATGTCAGCCGCAAGTTGGGCATGATGATAGAGGCCCATGTTCTCAATGGCCGCCTGCTGATGACCACGCTCGATATCAGCAGCGACCTGGCTCACCGTCCTGTGGCGCGGCAACTCCGTCATTCCATCCTGCGCTATATGCAGTCGAAAGACTTCGATCCCGACACCACCATACCGACAGCCCTCATCACCCAACTCTTCGAGCGAGAGGCACCACCAGTCAACATGTTCACCAAAGACTCTCCTGATGAACTGAAACCAAAAATCAAATAGAGAAGATCCTTTATCTTAGCAGGGCTGAGCGGGCATCAACCTAAAAGGGCTGAGCGGGCATCATCAAACTCCTTGATGAGTTGTGCCATGACTTGTGCGACGGGCCGCACCTGACGCACGGCAGAGGCTATCTGTCCAATCTCCAGTTCACCCTGTTCGGTGTCACCCTCAAAGATGCCTCGTTTGGAGGCTGCCTTTCCGAGAATTCCGCGCAGCACATCGGCAGAGGCACCTTCTTTCTCTGCCTCCACGATACGCGCATACAGGTCGTTTTTCACCATCCGTGTGGGTGAGATAGCCTTCAGAGTGAGCATGGTGTCTCCCTCCTCCAAGGCGATGCAACGCTGTTTGAAAGCCTCCGAGGCACTGCTTTCCTCAGTCAGTGCGAAGAGGGTACCGATCTGCACACCTTCCGCTCCCAATGCCATGGCGGCGAGGATGGCCTCACCCGACCCGATACCACCAGCAGCTATCAGCGGCAGTGTGGTGGCACGTCTCACCTGCGGGATCAGGGTCATCGTCGTGGTCTCCTCACGGCCATTATGACCACCTGCCTCGAAACCCTCGGCCACTACGGCATCGACACCTGCTTCCTCGCATTTTTTCGCAAACTTGGAACTCGACACCACATGAGCCACCACCATTCCGGCATCATGAAAACGCTGTGTGTATTTCTTGGGACTGCCCGCGGAGGTGAAGACGATCTTCACCTTTTCCTCGATGAGGATGTCGACCAGCCGGTCGATTTCCGGATACATCAGTGGCACATTGACACCCCAAGGACGGTCCGTCGCCTCCTTCATCTTATGAATATGCTCAATGAGCGTCTCGGGGTGCATCGAACCAGCTCCCAGCAGTCCAAGACCGCCAGCGTTGCTCACTGCCGATGCCAGTCTCCAGCCACTGATCCACACCATACCTCCCTGAATAATGGGATACTCGATACCAAATAATGTCGTAATTCTATTGCTCTTCATTTTTCTATTTCGATGATGTTTTATAATTCCAATTGATTTCCGACCGCTAAAGTAGGGAAAAATATCGAAACGTCCAAATTTCACTGCGTGTCTCAGTTTTTTTTCTTACTTTTGCCTTGTCGAAGAATAATCACCCAAACAACAGTCATCAACAATGGAAGAGATCTGGAAAATAGAGATGCAACTGCTTGCCAAACTATTGGAAGTGTGCGAAGCCAACCACCTGAGCGTATGGGCCGACGGCGGCACGTTGCTGGGAGCCGTCCGTCACCATGGATTCATCCCATGGGATGACGACATCGACGTCTGCATGATGCGCGACGACTACGACCGACTGCTGACCATCGGAAAAGAAGCGTTTCAAGAACCGTTTTTCCTCCAGTCGGCCTACTCCGACACCGACTATCACAGAGGACATGCCCAACTGCGCATGAGCCATACGGCCGCCATACGGCCTTCCGACTCCTTCCAACCCTTCCATCAAGGTATCTTTATCGACATCTTCGTGCTCGACGGTGTACCCGAAGACGTGGCAGAACGTGAACGGCTGACCAGAAGCGTGCACCGCACCATGCGCTTTCTGAAAGCAAAAAACACCGCCATCCTGGCCTCGGGACGGTTGGGACTGGTTTTCAGGAAGATCAAATGCCGCCATGTGGTACGACAACGGGGATGGCAGACCATTTACCGTGAGATGGAGGATGAACTGCGCCGATGCAAGCCACAGGACAGCCGGCTGGTGGCAGAGATTTCTTTCAGCGGCACCGACATTCTCTTCGACCGGCATATCTTCGACGAGACGGTATGGCTCGACTTCGAAGACATGAAGATTCCCGCCCCCGGCGGTTACGACCTGCTGCTGCGCACCCAGTATGGCGATGACTATATGACACCCAAACAGGTGGCCACCTGCCATGGAGAGGTCATCTTTGACACTCACCACGGTTATGAAGAAATCCTCCCGAAGGTGAGAAGCAATTATCGGTGGTCGGCTCCCAAACGACTCTTTCGGAAACTGTTCAAATAGATGTAGACAGACCTCTTTTTCATCTATCTAAAAGATATGAAAACAGCCATCCTGCTGACCCTCTTTCTGCTTCAGGCCGTAGGACTGTCCTCAAAGGTCTTGCAGCCATCAGCCGATGCCGATGCTCTCAACGACACCCTTTTTGTCTATCTGAACGATGGCGGTATGGATGCTTATCCCTCCTCTTTAGCCTCCATCAGCAGGCTGCCAGATGGTGCTGTCGAAGCGGTCTGGAAGGATGGCACCATCATCACCTATCCCGCAGAGGAGGTGGACAGCATCAGTCACGACGCCCCGGCTGTCCTTCCACGGCTCACCCAGTTGAAGATCAACAACAAGCACAATGATCAAGTGTTTACCGATGTCCTCGCCGATATCACTGATGACGGTCAGGTCAACCTTCAGATAGGCGCCATCGGCAAATGGCTGACCCCCTCTTTCCAACTATCCGACGAGAGCGCTACCGCCTATATCGGCAACGAACCCCAACAGAGCATGGTGAGCCGTCACCGTTTCGACAAAGCGATCCCCTATACCGTCGCTTACCCTGACATGCGCATCCTCCGCCAACTGTCCGATGAGGATAGTCATGACAGTCTTTTGACCATGATGCCTTTCGGAAGCGACTATACCGTACATGTCGACTGGCTCACCGACAGAGCCGATAACGTGCCTACCATCAGCATCACAACCGATGACGGGAAGATGATCACCAGCAAGGAAGTGTATGTTGGTGCCACCATCACCATCGACGGTGCCGGCGTGTTCCCCTCCATGAAAACCACCCCCGTGCAGATCAAAGGGCGCGGCAACTCCAGTTGGGTCAACAGCGCCACCGCCAAAAACCCCTACCGGCTGAAGTTTGATGAGAAAGTGAAACCCTTTGGGATGACCAAAGGGAAGAGTTGGGTGCTGCTGGCCAATACGTTGAAAGGTTCGATGATGGCCAATGCCATCGGCATGAAAGCCGCCTGCATCGTCCGCACAGCAGGTGCCAACCACATCATACCCGTCGAACTGTATATCAACGGCCAGTACCGCGGCAATTACAATTTCACCGAGAAAGTAGGTTTTTCCAACAACAGCATCGACTTGGAAGATGAGTCTTTGGCCACCCTGCTCGAACTCGACACATACTATGACGAGACCTACAAATTCAAGAGCAGCCCTTACAATTTGCCCGTCAACATCAAGGAACCGGATTTCAGCGAAAACACCACATCACTGACCATGGGCGACATTCGTGCTCATTTCAACCAATGGGTGCAACTGCTGCAATCTGGTGAGGAGATTGCCCCCATGACCGATATCGAATACCTGGCACGCTATCTGGCGGTGACCGACCTGATCTGCAATTGCGAACTGGTACATCCCAAGAGCGTCTTTCTCTATAATGAAGATATCAAAAACGGAGGAAAATATGTCTTTGGCCCTGTCTGGGATTTCGACTGGGCCTTCGGCTACGAACAGTCTGCCCTTTACTTCCAAAGAAGTCAGCAACTCGATTTATTCAACAGCGTGCACATGGAAGCCCGCCAGTTTGTCAAAGACCTGAGGTATGTGAGCCAGCAACTCGACAGAGCCTATTACAAGGTCTGGACCCTGCTGATGAGAGACGGATTGGAAGAACTGCTCGACTTCAGCCAAGACTATTACGACTATGCCCGACCTTCGCTGGAGCACAACTACCAACAATGGCATGACGGAAACAATTATGCCACGGTGGCAAACAACGCACGCAAGTGGCTCTCCCAACGCGCTGAATATATTTATTCCCACCTCACCCCCTATGATCTGACAGAAGAGGAACTGACTCCGGTGACAGGCATCGTCGATATCAGATATGACGACAAGGATTCCCGTCAGACATCCCCTTGTCTGGTGGATGTCTACACCCTTCAAGGAATCTGTGTGAAGCGCCAGGTGCCCGTGACCGAACTGCGCACCCACCTCAGCAAAGGCATCTATATTGTCAACGGGAAAAAGATGTCCCTATAACCATTATCATTTTATTGCTTAGTCGGGGTTAAAAATTTTGAGATGTCACCAAGAATGCTTATCTTCGCATCGTCAATCCTAAAACGAGCAAACGATGGCACCTGTCAAGCTACTCCCCTATGGTATCTCCGACTTCAAGCAACTGAGAGACGAGGGTCTTTAGTAAAACGGCCATTCATCCTCCGGCCTTGCTGGTCGTAGATGATATCTGTAGACCAGGAACGGTCGTCTCACTGCCATCATAGGTGGTCCATCCGGCAGGATTGATCATATATCCGACCCTATCTGCAGAAGCATGTCCCAGACGGCGATGATATGGC
>CADCQC010000315.1 GCA_902803455.1 uncultured Prevotellaceae bacterium | reverse complement strand
GAAGAATTCCTCCTCATGGGCATTCCAGGAAGTAGAGATGTTCCATGTGGGCAACCATCTTGACTTTCTTGCCTTTCCGAGTTGGTTGGAACCGTCATAGCGCCCGGTGAGGTTGAGCACATACCGTCCTTTATAAGAATAGTTACCATTGAGCACGTATGCCAGTCTTCTGTTCCACGATTTGCCGAAAGCATCTGTGGTCGTTCCCTCCTCGAGCATCTGCTTCTCACGGAAGTAGTTTTTCTTCACCAGTCTGTTCATCTCATAGTCTACACCCATGGTGATATGCTCAGAAGCATCATAGTCGGCGCGGTTGGCCTCCATACCAGCCAGCACGTTGAAGATGTGGGTATCGTTCCATACCTTATTATAATTAGCTGTGAATCTGAAGTCAAGCTGCTTGACCGAGTTGCGGCTGATGGTATAGATACCACCCTCTGGCATGACAGAGATCGGCAGTGAGTTGGGATCATCAGGATTCTGGTAGAGATACTTGTTGCTATACATCACATTGGGGTTGTCGACACCCGCGCGATAAGCCTCAGCCTGATTCGAATGGTTGAGCACGTAGTGCTCACGGGTGGACCTGTTGACACGGTAAGAACCGAGCGCCTTGAGCTCAAGTCCCAAGACAGGCTTCCAAGAGAGTTCGCCTTGGTACTTGATATCCATCACATTGACATCGATGTAGTTGTTGTCCAACTCATCGAAGATATTGAATTTGGCGAAGTTTCTGGTATATTCCTGGTCGGGATCGAGTGTTCTGGCTGTGTTGAGACAGAAGCTGAACGGGTTGATATCAAAGTTACGGTTGACAGCACCACTCACCACATCAGTGCTCTGGTTAAGCGTACCAGGTGCCGTCTGCTCTCTGAACGACCCGGTGGTCCTCATGGTGAGCGATACATTCTTCGACAGGTTGAAGGTGGCGTTGACATTTGCTGTGTATCTCGACACCTTGCTATCCTTATACCATCCTGGATCTTCCATTGCAGAGAGTGAGGCATAGAGGTTGGCCTTGTCGGTACCAGTAGCGATACTCACCGAGTGGTTGTGCATGATATTGTTGTTGAAGAGCAGGTCAAACCAATCGGTGTTTCTGAACTCAGCCTGCTGGAGGTACTGGTTCATGGCAGCCTGTGTGAAAGGCAGTCCGAAAGAAGAACCGTCGTATTGGTCCATCAGCGAGTACATCCTTCCATAAAGTCCTGACGAGGCTCCGTTGGCCAGGGCAGAGAACTCGAGCCATCCCTTTTTCTCCATCTCACGGTAGATACCCATCTGCTCCTGTGAGTTGCTGATATTGTAGTCGTTGTAGGAAGGTTTCAAGCGATAGGTAAACTCTCCGGTATAGTTGATGCTGCTGTGTCCGGCACGTCCTTTTTTGGTGGTGATGACCACCACACCGGCCATGGCACGTGCACCGTAGATAGAGGTGGCACTACCATCCTTGAGCACCTGGAAGCTCTCGATGTCATCGGCATTCAGACCAGCGATAGCATTGGAGATCAGCGTCTCTGCATCACCAGATGAGAGGTCGTCTGCCGACACGTTGACGGCATCTTCCATGATCACACCGTCGACCACCCACAGAGGTGATGAACTGCCATAGATGGAAGTAGCTCCACGCACTCTGATTTTGGGTGCGGTACCGAAGGTACCCGACACATTCTGCACGGAGACACCTGCAGCACGTCCCTCCAAGGCTCTGGTGACATCGGCGACACCGTCAAGACGGGTTTTCTCCGCATCGATTTTTGTGGTGGCACCAGTGAACAGACGTTTGTCCATCTGCTGCATACCCGTGACGACCACTTCTTCCAGTGTGCCTGCATCAGGAAACATGGTGACTTTGATGTTTTTACCACCTTTGACAGTCACTTTTTTCATGCCGATGTAAGAAATCTCCAAGGTAGGAGTGGCAGTGCTGGCATTGAGTGTGAAGTGTCCATCAATATCGGTGACAGTACCCACTTTAGTACCTTTGATGAAGACAGATGCGCCAATGATAGGCTCATTGTTTTCACCGTCGACGACGGTACCCGAGATAGTGTTTTGAGCCACTGCCCATCCTATTGACATGAAGAGGCAGGCCAAAATCAGGCTTATTCTATTTCTCATAATATATAATTGATTGTTATTCCAAATCAAAAAAATGAATAATAAATAGTTTGCAAAATTAATCAATTTTTAAGCAAAGCACAAATAAATGATTAAAAAATTGAAAATACGCACGATAAAGGTCAACAAATGTATAAAAACTTCATCAGAAATTAACATTATGACATATGTATGAAAAAAGAACGGTATCTTTATCCATATGACAGGCCCATCCATCATGCGGCAAGGCACACCGCTGGGGTGTGCCTTGCCGCATAGTGGAGAAGAAATATTGAATGGTTATTTCACGAGCACCACGAGATATTTGCTGGTAGACCAGAATACATCTGGTTTATCGATGCGCAGCGTAAGTTGCTTGATATTGTCGGGCACCAGCGTATAAGATGATGTCGGATGCGGGGTGAGCACAGTGACTTTCTTGGAGTAGAGTTTGATCTCCTTGAGATTTCTGATGTCGATCTTGGTGAAATAATTCCTATTGAAATTGTCTTTGAGCACATTGCCTTTTTTATCGAGAATCTGCTGTTCTCTCAACTCATCCTTGGTGCCGAAGACATAATAAGCCACATGCAACTGCTTATCCTGGTTGCTGATGGTCTGCGACTTCTGTGAACTTTCGTTTTTGAGGTCGGCCACATCGGTATTGAGCACGTTGATAGCCTCACCCATCTCATTGATTCTCATGTCTTTTGCCTCAAGCATTTCCTGCAGGTCGGCCAACTGATGGTCTTTGGCTTCCAGTTGTGAGACGAGTGCCTCAATAGTCTTCTTGAGCTCATCTCCCTTGATGCTGCTCTCGCTGAGTTGCTGACGGAGTTTCTCGATCAGTTCGCGGTTGGTCTTCATCTTATCCTGGATGAACTTGATATCCGACTTGATTCTCGTCACCTTGTCGGCACCTTCACCCTCTTTGGCTATCGTGGCCCGTTTCTCAGCCTCATTGATGAGTCTGAAGCCCTCCTGTATCTCATTGAGGGTGGCCATCATCTCATTGATCTCATTGTCTCGCTGGTCGATGACTTTCTGTAGCGAGTCGCTGATATCCGTCTGAGGTGCGACAACTAATGGAGCTTTTGGCTCTTCTTTGCAACTAACGATGGCCAACAAACAGATGGCGAAGAAAAGAATTTTTCTCATGATGTATGAATTAGTGATTGATTGATGCTTGCTTATCATTTTTCTCATCATATCCTCCGACCACGATGACGATCTCGCCTTTGGGAGGATGGTTGTTGAAATGCTCGGTGAGTTCTCCTAACGTGGCTCTGACAGATTGCTCATGCACTTTGGATATCTCGCGCACCACACAGGCAGGCCTGGCAGCCCCGAGGACATCGCTGAGTTGCTGTAGCGTCTTGACAAGCCGGTGGGGTGACTCATAGAAGACCATGGTGCGCTTTTCTCCCCGCAGAGCCTCCAGCCGTGTCTGCCGTCCTTTTTTCTGCGGCAGGAATCCCTCGAAACAAAACCTGTCGTCGGGCAAAGCGGAATCCACCAAGGCCGGCACGAAGGCGGTCGCTCCTGGCAGGCATTGCACCTCGATGCCGGCAGCCACAGCCTCTCTGACGAGGAAAAATCCCGGATCACTGATACCGGGAGTGCCGGCATCACTCACCAGCGCCACCACTTGTCCGCTCTTGAGCCTCTGCACCACGCCGGCAGCAGTGCCATGCTCATTGAATTTATGGTGCGAGATCAGTTGGTTGTGGATGTCGTAGTGCTTGAGCAGCACACTGGTGGTTCGTGTGTCTTCAGCCAGGATCACGTCGGCCTCTTTGAGTATCCTCAGAGCCCGGAGCGTGATATCCTCAAGATTGCCCACGGGTGTGGGAACGATGTAGAGCATGCCCATATTCGCCACAAATTTACGTCAAATCAGAAAACCGACAAAATAATTCATTATTTTTTTTGTTTTAGTAACATTTAGTTAGCAGTGGACACTCCAAGATGAAAAAAGCTGTCGGAAAATTTGCCATGTCCCACAAACTTTGTAATTTTGCCATCATGACAAACAATCTATCAGGAGAATTCCACCGCTCAGGCAGGATAGAAGTGGTGTGCGGGTCGATGTTCTCGGGCAAGACCGAGGAACTGATCCGCAGGATCAAGCGGGCCATCTTCGCCCGTCAGCGTGTGGAGATATTCAAGCCATCCATCGACACAAGATATTCTGACGAGGAAGTGGTGAGCCACGACCGCAACACCATCCTCAGTACGCCTGTTGACACATCGGCATCCATCCTGTTGCTGGCATCAGAGATTGACGTGGTGGGCATCGACGAAGCCCAGTTTCTTGACGACGGACTGGTGGATGTGTGCAATGAGTTGGCCAACCGTGGTGTGCGTGTGATTGTGGCGGGGCTCGACATGGACTTCAAAGGCGTTCCTTTTGGTCCGATGCCTGCCTTATGTGCCATTGCCGATGATGTGACGAAAGTACATGCCATCTGTGTGCGATGTGGTGCGCTGGCTTACATCAGCCACCGCCTGGTGCAGGAGGACAAGCGTGTCTTATTGGGTGAGAAAGCTCAGTATGAGCCTTTATGCCGGGAATGCTACCTCAAGTCGTTGGAATCTGCAGAGACCTCCCACCCATAATATACATCCACACATTATTACAAGTTATTACAAGTAAATTCCAACGTGGTGAACAAATCACTTTCGTAAAGAATCTTCAAATTTATGATAGAAGGTAAAATTACATTTGACAGATTGGCCAGATGGGTCATCATTGTGGCCATCTGTGTGACTGTTTTCTATCTGATCAACAAGCTGAGCAGTGTGCTGCTGCCTTTTTTCATCGGATGGTTTTTGGCCTATCTTCTTTATCCTGTGGTCAAATTTTTTCAATACCGTCTGCACATACCTGGCCGCGTGCCGTCGATTCTTCTCACCTTTTTATTGTTAATCATCCTGGTAGCAGGTGTTTTCTATTTTATCATCCCGCCCATGATCGAACAGTTTGAGCGTCTGGGACCGTTGGTCATCAAGTATCTCAACCAGCAGACGACATCGGGCGATTTCTCCACCATGGTGCACGACTGGCTCAACAACCACCGTGAGCGCATGCTGGAGTTTCTGAGTAGCCGAGATTTCATTGATGCCCTGAAAGCCACTTTGCCCCAAATGTTTTCCATGGTAGGCCATACAGCGAGCATCGCCATCAGCGTGTTTGCATCATTCATCACATTATTATATACTTTTTTCATCCTTCTCGACTACGAATACCTCAGCAACAACTGGATCAAGATCTTTCCGAAGAAGTCGAGAGCATTCTGGCAGACACTCATGAAGGATGTGGAACGCGCGCTCAACAATTATATCCGCGGCCAGGGACAGGTGGCTTTCTGGATGGGCGTGATGTTTGCCTGCTGGTTTTGGATAATCGGTTTCCCCATGCCCATCGGTATGGGCATCCTGATCGGACTGATGGACCTGGTGCCTTATCTTCACACCTTTGCACTGATTCCCACAGCCTTCCTTGCCTTGCTCAAGGCAGCAGACACGGGACAGAACTTTTGGATTATCTTCGGTCTCGCCGTACTGGGGTTTGTCATCATCCAGATTATCACCGACATGTTTGTCACCCCCAAAATCATGGGGTCAGCCATGGGACTCAACCCGGCAGTCCTTCTGCTGTCGCTGTCTGTCTGGGGTGCACTGATGGGATTCATCGGACTGATCATCGCCCTTCCGCTAACCACCCTGATTATCGCTTATTACCAACTCTACGTGACGCGAGAAGATGAGATAGAACTGAAACTACCCAACCCGCCAGACGCGGACGCGGGACAAGAAGGCTGTGATGCGGGACAAGATGGCTGTGATGGAGGACAATGAACCAAAGTGGCTCTTTCATTTAAACTCGTATTGGGTTGAAACGAACGCTCTATACAGATGAGATAGATATCGAATTAATGGAAGATGTAAATGAAAGAACACTAATTTGTCATTTTTTTACTAAACTATCTTAAATTTCGGATTTTTTAGCTAATTTTGCAGCCCAAACCATCAAACAAGAAGACTATGTCATATCTTTTCACTTCTGAGTCAGTTTCAGAGGGCCATCCCGACAAGGTGGCCGATCAAATATCCGACGCCTTGCTCGACCAGTTCCTGGCATACGACGAGAAGGCTCATTGCGCCATAGAGACTTTCGTCACCACTGGTCAGGTAGTAATCATGGGCGAGGTGCACTCCGAGGTATACATCGACCTTCAGACCATTGCCCGCCGCACGATCAACGACATCGGCTACACCAAGTCGGAGTACCAGTTCGACGGCAACTCCTGCGGCATCATGTCGGCCATCCACGAGCAGAGCGCCGACATCAATCGAGGCGTGGAACGCGAGGAGGAAGAAGAACAGGGAGCCGGCGACCAGGGTATGATGTTCGGCTACGCTACCAATGAGACAGATGAGTACATGCCGGTGTCGCTCCACCTGGCGCACCTCATTATGCAAACCCTCTCGGAGATACGCCGCGAAGGAAAGGTGATGACCTACTTGCGCCCTGACGCAAAGAGCCAGGTGACAGTGGAATACTCCGACGAAAATATCCCCCTTCGCATCCACACCATCATAGTCTCCACACAACACGACGAGTTTGATAGCGACGACAAGCGCATGTTGCAACAGATTCGCAAGGACGTGAAGGAGGTGCTGATGCCAAGGGTGAAGGCAAAAATCCATAACGACAAGGTTCTCGCACTCTTCAACAATGACATTATCTACCATGTCAATCCCACAGGGAAATTCGTCATTGGCGGGCCTCACGGTGACACAGGTCTGACAGGACGCAAAATCATCGTAGACACCTACGGCGGCAAGGGAGCTCATGGTGGAGGCGCATTCTCCGGAAAGGATCCCAGCAAGGTAGACCGCTCAGCCGCCTACATGGCCCGGTACATCGCCAAGAACATGGTGGCCGCCGGTGTGAGTGACGAGATGCTTGTGCAACTGAGTTACGCCATAGGCGTGGCTGAACCGGTGAGCATCTACGTCAACACCTACAACCGAGCCCGAGTCCCACTTTCCGATGGGGAGATAGCCAAGAAGGTGAGTCAGCTTTTCTCACTCACCCCCAAGGCCATCGAGCAGCGGTTGGGTCTGCGCAAGCCCATCTACTTGGAAACGGCGGCCTACGGACACATGGGACGCCGCAACGAGGTGAAAAAGAAAACATTCACTAGTTTCTATCATCAGACGAAAACCATCGAAGTGGAGTTGTTCACATGGGAGAAACTCGACATGGTGGACGAGATACGCAAAAATTTCGGTATCTAAAAACAAGTAATTATGGTATTTACAAAAGAGACGAAAAAGGACATTGTAGAATGGGATGTTGATAACTGGTGGAATTATTTCGATTTCATCAACCATTCCAATATTGATTTTAAGGGGAAGCGCATTTTGGATATTGGGGGTCGTGACGGCGGACTTTCCTTATACTGTGCCTTGGTAGGAGGAGCTGAAATTTATTGTACAGACAAACGTCCTCCTTCGTCCAAAGCTATTAATCTGCACAAGAGATATGGCGTTTCTGACAAAATCAGGTACGAACAGATGGATGTTACTGACATTCCAGACAAATACACCAATTTCTTTGACATCGTTGTCTTCAAATCGGTCATTGGGGCAGTTGAAGACTTATGCCCTCCAAATGGTGGTCAGTTAATGGCTGAGAACATCAAGAAAGCATTGAAACCTGGCGGTTTATTGGTTTTTTCTGAGAATTTGAAATCCACAAAAATTCATCAGTTGTTGAGAAAGTCAAATTTTTATTCTTGGGTTTATCAAGATCGGGATAGTATCCATGCGCTGTTTTCTAATATGGAGATAATAGATGAGAAATTTTTTGGCTTCCTAGGTTGTTTTTGTCGTAACGAAAAAATAAGGCCTATTCTCAGTAAAATAGATAAACTGATAAGCCCCATTATTCCAGCATCATGGAAATATATTGGTGTATATCTCTACAAGACACCGATGCCAGATAAAGGGCGAGACATATCCAAATAAACGCACAAAAGGTAGGATTCTCGCATTGAGTTTATACGAATAGACCGTATGGATGGGATGGGACTACCGACAATTCTTATATTTTTTACATTTATAATATGGAAGTCATACAAAGTTTTACAATCGACCACACCCACCTGAAACCTGGCATTTACGTATCACGCGAAGATCAAGGTTTCACCACTTTTGACCTGCGCATCACCGAACCCAACAAGGAACCAGCAGTCGCTCCTGCAGCCATACACAGTCTAGAGCACCTCATGGCCACATGGTTCCGCAATAGCAAGGTTAAGGAAGACGTGGTTTATGTAGGGCCTATGGGCTGTCTCACAGGCATGTATATCATTATGACG
>CADCQC010000314.1 GCA_902803455.1 uncultured Prevotellaceae bacterium | reverse complement strand
TTGGTACTGCAGGATATTATGACGGCAATTATAAAAAGAAACCTAATATTATTCATGTGATTTATCTTTGTATCCAAGACTAAAATATTCTGTGAATTTCAAGGTGAAGGCATGCAGCTACAAAGATAACCAAAATCATCAAATAACTATGGAAATAGGTGTCCAAATTCTAAAATATACAAATATTTATCTATTTTCTTTTGAAATACATTTTTTTGTTACCCTTTTATATTGACTGTGGCCGGCTATTTGTCTCCATTAGAAGAAACACTTGTCTATAAGGTGTTGAATATTGTTATATTTCTGCTTTTTATTTGGCCTTTCCCCCGTTTTTTCGTAACTTTGCAATCATGATGAGATTTATTTCCCTCGGAAGTGGAAGTAGTGGCAATTGCTATTTTCTTTTCACGGAAAACGACGGGTTGATGATTGATGTGGGAATTGGTGTCAGAATGCTCAAGAAAGTATTCCACGATTATGGGCTTTCGATGGCCTCCATCAACTATATCTTGCTCACACATGACCATGCCGACCATGTCAAGTCGGTGGGCAGTTTGAGCCATGACTTGCTGTTGCCTGTCTATTCCACCAAGGCGATACATGCCGGCGTGGTAGGGAATTATTGCGTAAGGCATAAGATAGATTTCAAAAATGTCAGGTATATTGAGAAAAACAAAACGTTCTCTTTAGGGGATTTTGAGATCACACCTTTTGAGGTTCCTCATGACAGTTCCGACAATGTGGGATATTATATCTGTCATCATGGGGTGAGTTTTTGTCTTATCACTGATATCGGGCATGTGACCGATACCGTCAGAGGATATATCCAAAAAGCCAATTATCTGGTGATGGAGGCCAACTACGACATCGAGATGCTGCAAGGAGGCACGTATCCTCAATACCTCAAAGTGAGAATCAATGGGGAGAGAGGACATCTGAGCAATCATGATTGTGGCGTGGCGCTGGCGGAAAATGCCACGCCTGATCTGAAACATGTCTGGCTATGCCATCTCAGTGAGGAAAACAATCACCCTGAGTTGGCAAGAATCACTGTCGAACAGGTGTTGAGACAACATGGAATCATTCCCGGGAAGGATTTCCAATTGGAAATCTTGAAAAGAAAAAATCCCATGGGCATTTATGAACTTATCTGAGCGGAAAAGACCAGAATAATCAGATGAGTTTCAGGGCTTCCTGATAGGCTTTATCCCAGTCAAGACCGATGCTGTCGATCATATTGGGAAAAGATCGGGCTATGCTGACATAGGCAAGGCCAGATACCTCAAGACCACGGAATTCCAAACCTTCCAATGCGGGTAATTTATAGGTGAGTTGAGGATCCACATCTCCTTGCATCAGGGCGGCTGCCTGCATGGCCAGCAGACGGACATGATGAGCATCCATACGGTTGATGAACTTCATGATATTCACCAATAGTTTCACCGTGTCATCATCAGATGCAGGGAGATGCTCAAATTGGATGGGACTGGCTGCTGATGGCTTTTCTGTGCTTTCAATCGTTTCGGCTTCTTTGACAGAATCAATCTCTGCCTCAGTTTCAGTCTCCGTTTCAGTTTCTGTCACTGTCACTGTCTCTGCTTCGGCATTCATTTCCGCTATGGGAGGGGATGAAGCATTCTCCTCATCCAAAACTGATGCTTCACCCGACATTTCTGCCGGAGTGAAAAGCATCAGTTGGTTGAGATCCTGATTCTGGCGGCTCTTGCGCTTGCGAGTCATCTTGTGCTTTTAATGGTGATATAGTCAATGTGGCTCATGCAGCGAGCGAAATCCTCAGCATAGATGGAAATGCTGTTCAAAGAGTCGGTGGAATGCTGCTTCGCTGTTAATAAGCAAAGAGCGGATAGTCTTTCATTGTCGCATTGACACGCTCACGCACGCTGGCAATCACCTGCTCGTCTTCAGGTGCGTTGAGTACTTCTTCAATAAGACTGGCAATCAGCACCATGAGGTCTTCTTTTGCACCACGGGTGGTGATGGCAGGAGTTCCCAGGCGGATACCGGAGGTCTGGAAGGCACTGCGTGTATCAAACGGAACCATGTTCTTATTGACAGTGATATCGGCTGCCACAAGGGCATTCTCTGCGACTTTTCCTGTCAGGTCAGGATATTTCGGACGGAGGTCGACCAGCATGGAGTGGTTGTCTGTACCACCGCTGACAATAGCAAAACCGCGTTTGATCAATTCCTCTGCCAGTACACGGGCGTTGGTCTGCACTTGTTTGGCCCATTCCTTGAATGAGGGTTGGAGTGCCTCACCGAAGGCAACGGCCTTGGCGGCGATGACATGCTCAAGCGGACCGCCTTGGGTGCCGGGGAAAACAGCACTGTCGAGCAGTTGGCTCATCATCTTCACCACACCCTTCGGTGTCTTCTTTCCCCAAGGATTCTCGAAGTCCTTGCCAAGCAGGATGATTCCGCCACGAGGACCGCGGAGGGTCTTGTGGGTGGTAGAGGTGACGATATGGGCATATTTCAGTGGGTTATCCAGCAGTCCGGCTGCAATCAGTCCGGCAGGGTGAGCCATGTCGATCATCAGCAGTGCACCCACCTCGTCGGCGATGGCGCGCATCCGCTTGTAATCCCATTCACGGCTGTAGGCTGAACCGCCACCGATAATCAGTTTGGGCTTGTGCTCTAGGGCCAGACGCTCCATCTCATCGTAATCCACACGGCCAGTGGCTTCGTTCAGATTATAACCGACGGGTTTGTAGAGAATACCGGAGGTGTTGACGAGCGAACCGTGTGAGAGATGGCCGCCATGAGCCAGGTTGAGACCCATAAAGGTATCGCCAGGATTAAGGACGGTCAGCAGGACGGCAGCGTTGGCCTGGGCTCCTGAGTGGGGCTGGACGTTGGCCCACTCGGCACCAAAAAGTTTCTTCACGCGCTCACGGGCCAGATCTTCTACCTGGTCCACTACCTGACAGCCACCATAGTAGCGTTTGCCGGGATAGCCCTCGGCATATTTGTTGGTCAGGCAACTTCCCATGGCTTGCATCACTTCGTCGCTGACGAAATTCTCGGATGCAATCAACTCCATGCCCTTCAATTGGCGTTGATGTTCTTTCTCAATCAGATCAAAAATAACTTGGTCTCTTTTCATTGTTTGATGTTTTATAAAATGATTTCCACTTTGTCCATATCTTGCTCCTTGTCGCAGTAGTGGCAACGCAGCACGCCACGGGTCTTGTCGACGACGGTGAAGAAGGTCGACATGGGTTCGTTGTTGGTCACGCAGACGGGATTGTTGCATTTCACAATGCCATGGAGCTCGTCGGGGGTGACGACAGTCTTTTTCTCGACCACTTCATAGCCGCGGATGATGTTCAATACCACGTTGGGGGCGAGCACTGACAGACGTGACAGCTCATCATCGGTGAAATACCTGTCGCTGATCTTGATGATGCCCTTTTTGCCAACCTTCGTCGAAGGATAGTTGTAACCTACTGTCACAGGTGATGACAGATTGGCAAGACCTAACAGGTTGACCACTTGGAAAGTCTTGTCGCTTGGTATATGGTCGATGACAGTGCCGTTTTCTATGGCAGCCACCAGCCGTTCTTTCTTGTTCATAAAATGATCGTTTAATAGATGATGGTTTTGTCGTTCCTCACGTCATCCAGACTGATGCCGAGAACATCGCAGATGATGGCTTCGCGGGCGTAGAGGCCATTTTGAGCCTGCTGGATATAGTAGGCCTGGGGTGTGGCGTCCACATCGTATGCAATCTCATTGACACGGGGCAGGGGATGAAGAATCTTCATGTTTGGCTTCGTCTTGCCGAGCATGCTGGCTTTCAGAATATAGATGTTCTTCACCTTCTCATATTCCATCAGATCAGAGAAACGCTCTTTCTGTACACGCGTCATATAGATGATATCGGCATCGGCGATGATGTCCTCATTCAGTTGGGTGTGCTCTTCATAACGGATGCCTTTATCACGACAGTATTCCTTGTATTCGTTGGGCATCGAAAGCTCTTCCGGGGCTATGAAATGAAAGGTGGGATTGAAATGGCGCATAGCCATCAGGAGAGAGTGCACCGTGCGCCCGTATTTGAGATCGCCCACCAGATAGATATTCAGATTCTCCAGTGTCCCTTGTGTCTGGTGGATCGTGTAGAGATCAAGCATGCATTGGGAAGGGTGCTGATGGGCTCCGTCACCGGCATTGATGATAGGAACAGGAGAGATCTCACTCGCATATTGGGCGGCTCCTTCGATGTAATGTCGCATGGCGATCACATCAGCATAATTGGCCACCATGAGAATCGTGTCTTTTAAAGACTCGCCTTTTGACACGCTGGAGGCTTTCGCGTCGGAAAAACCAATCACACGGGCTCCCAGCCGGTTGGCGGCTGTCTCAAAACTCAGACGCGTGCGGGTGGAAGGTTCGTAAAATAGCGTCGCTACTACCTTTCCTTTGAGAATTTCTCTGTTGGGATGCTTTTCAAACTCTTGAGCCAATTCTATCATATAGAGAATCTTCTCTCTCGACAAATTAGCTATCGTCACAAAGTTGCGCTTCGTCATCTCTAAAAAATGATTGTTTGTTTGCGACGGCGAAGTTAAGCATTATTTTTAATTTATTTGGCATAATTCAAAAGAATTATTGTAATTTTGCACCGATATTAATAATTGACGCTTTTTTTGTTGCATGAGAAAAAAAATAATAGGCGTTCTATGGGGAACGCTCCTCGGGTTGATCATCATCGCAGTAGTAGGAGCTATCGCTATCTGGAATGGATGGGTGGGCTATATGCCTAACATGGAGGAACTGCAGAATCCTATCAGCAGATTTTCCTCACAGGTCTATTCGGTCGATGGAAAACTGATGGGAACCTATGCTTCCAGCAGGGAAAACAGAATCTCCACACCCTATAATGGCATCTCGCCCAACATGGTGCATGCCCTTGTCTCCACTGAGGATTCTAGATTCTATGAGCATTCTGGTATCGACTTCAAAGCTTTGTCTAGAGCGGTGGTCAAAACGGGGCTCATGCGGGATGAGAGCGCTGGAGGTGGATCCACCATCACCCAGCAGTTGGCAAAACAACTCTATTCCGAGGTGGCTCACAGCAAACTGGAGAGACTTTTCCAAAAACCGATAGAGTGGATCATCGCAGTGAAACTGGAGCGCACTTTCACCAAAGAGGAAATCATCACGATGTATCTCAATTATTTCGATTTCCTTTATAATGCCATCGGTGTGAAAAGTGCCGCAAAGACTTATTTCAACAAAGACCCGAAGGAGTTGTCGGTCGTCGAGTCGGCCACGCTTGTCGGTCTCTGCAAGAACCCTTCATTCTATAATCCCGTGAGGTATCCGGCAAGATGCCTGGAAAGGAGAAATGTGATCCTCACACAGATGTATAAAAGTGGATATATCTCAGAAAATGAGTGCAGGCAATATCTCGTGGAACCGCTCAGACTGGATTTCCAACGGTCGGGCGACCGGGAGACGGCGCTGGGTATCGCTCCTTACTTCAGGGAGTACCTGAGGCAGTATATGATGGCTCCCAAACCCAAGAGAGAGGATTATCCTTCCTGGAAACAGGCGCAGTTCCATATCGATTCCATCTCATGGGAGAATGATCCGCTATACGGCTGGTGCAACAAGAATTTCAGACGGGGAGGACAACCCTACAACATCAATACCGATGGTCTCAGAATCTATACGACCATCGATACGAGAATGCAGAAATATGCGGAGGAGGCGGTGATAGAGCATCTCTCCCAAACCTTGCAGCCGGTATTCAATTCTCAGGTGCGCAACAGTGCCAGAGGACCGTTCTCAAGTAAGATGTCAAGGCAGGATTATGAGCGTGTGATGAATAGGGCTATCAAACAGAGTCACCGGTATCTGTTGCTCAAAGAACAGGGCGCTTCTGAGGAGGAGATCAAGAAGAATTTCGATAAACCAGTGGAAATGAGAGTCTTCACCTATAATGGTGAGGTGACAAAGGTGATGTCACCACTCGATTCCATCAAATATTATAAAACATTCCTGCGCTCAGGATTTGTGAGCATGGATGTGCATACCGGCGCTGTCAAAGCATATGTGGGTGGTCCTGATTATGATCATTTCCAATATGATATGGCCATGGTGGGAAGAAGACAGGTGGGATCCACCATCAAACCCTATCTCTACTCGCTTGCCATGGAGAATGGATACACACCCTGCGACCAGGCACCCAACAGGGCACAAACCTACTATGTAGACGGTGGAAGATGGACACCGAGAAATGGCAGTAGGGCAAGATATGGAGCCATGGTGACGTTGAAATGGGGACTGCAGCAGTCGAATAACTGGATCTCTGCATACCTTATTAATAAATTCACGCCAAGGGCTCTTGTCGACCTCCTGAATAAATATGGTATCAACAACCCCAATATCAAGGCGACCATGGCCTTATGTCTCGGACCTTGTGAGGTGACCGTGGGAGAAATGGTCAGTGCATATACCACATTCGCCAACAAGGGTATACGATGCTCTCCACTGATGGTGACACGTATCGAGGATAGCGAGGGCAACATCATCGCCAATTTCCAACCGAGATACACGGAGGTCATCAGCGAGAGTAGTTC
>CADCQC010000313.1 GCA_902803455.1 uncultured Prevotellaceae bacterium | reverse complement strand
AAAACAGATTCACAACAGGCTAAAAAAACCGTATTTGGAGATTCTTATGAGCAAAAGCCTGTTTCGGATGTTCCTAATGTGGAAAAGACGGTGGTTGGGCCTCCACCGATCCCAGAGCAAGAACCGTTCCTCAAGCCGGATCCATACCCCAAAGCAGATCATAGTCCCAAGCCGGATCCGTACCCTAAACCGGAGCCTATCCCTGAACCGGAGCCAATCCGTCAACCACAGGAAACGACTACACAAAGAGGGGCAGAAGCTGTAGTTCCTCCTTTTTCTGGAGGGGTTGCAAGACAGGAACCTCCACAAAAGAAAGGTGGAAATCTCTTGAAAATACTCCTTATCAGTTTGATCGCCTTGCTTGTCATAGGTTTAGGAATTCTTGCATATTTGTATTTCAGCAAAGATACAGAAAAGAATCCTGGCGAAGAAGGTGAGAAGACAACCGAGAAAGAAGCTGATGTCAAACCTGCGGTGAATGTTGCTAAAACCACAGAGTCAATTCTCGACAGTGTGGCTCATTCACTTCCTGGGGAGGCTTATATTATTGGCATTTATCCGGATAATGAGCGGAAGAGTCTTTTCTATCTGCTCGACGGACGTCTATACGTCTATCATGCTGACAATAATGATGTCGAGAAAATTGCTGTTCCGATGATGGCCAACACGGACGGCATCTCACATGCTGAAATAGATGAGTCTGATGAAACATTCCTGATGATAGAAGTGGCGGATAAGAACTATCAGCATGAGGCATATTATCGGTTGAATACGATTACTGAAGATTTGTTCAAAATCAATGAAAATGCATCGTCTGAGGAAATGGATAACAGCGCTATGCAAGAAAACCGCAAGCCGGATGAGAACATCAGAAATACCTCGAATAATGATCCTCAACCGACTGTAGGAAATAATGTTAATACGAATACCAAAAATCGGAAGGATGTAAATAATCGTCGTCAAAACCAGAATCAGAAAAATAAGCGAAACCAGAACCAACAAGATGAATATGTGGCTCCCAATTCAGGTGGTACAGGATTCCATTTTGAATCGACCAACCAACCTGCAAGGTCCAATAATGGCGGTGGCTCTGGGTTCCATCTTGAAAAAGTTAACTGATCGTATAACCAAATATCATTACTGGTAAATAACAATTTCTGGGGCAGGGTAGAGATGCTTTGCCCCAGATTTTAATTGCTTACCATGCTTTTAGGGAAAAGATTTTTGGGGTTTTATTTTGTGTTACGCTTTGTTTGCATTACCTTTGCAAAATGTAGCAAAATATTTATATTAACATATTTTTTATTTTATGAGTCCAATACAAACTACGAAAATGACCAACTATCGTTGGATTATCTGCTCAATGCTCTTTTTTGCCACCACGGTGAATTATATGGACCGACAGGTGCTCTCTTTGACATGGAAAGATTTCATCGCACCTGAATTTCACTGGACTGATGGCGATTATGGATCAATCACCGCCACGTTCTCTATCCTTTATGCGGTATTCTGTCTCTTTGCCGGTAAGTTTATCGACTGGATGGGCACAAAGAAAGGTTATCTGTGGGCCATCTTCGTGTGGTCGCTTGGTGCATGTCTACACGCTGCGTGTGGATGGGTTACGATGAAATATGTGGGCGTTCCGAACTTGGATGCCCTCAGGGCTGTTCAGGCTGGTTCTGAGTTGGCAGTGTTGATCGCTACCGTCAGCGTTTATCTCTTCCTCTTCTGTAGAGCCGTCCTCGCACTTGGTGAGAGTGGAAACTTTCCTGCTGCCATCAAGGTGACCGCTGAATATTTCCCGAAGAAAGACCGTGCTTTTGCAACTTCTATTTTCAATGCTGGCGCTTCTGTCGGTGCTTTGGCTGCACCTATCAGCATACCGCCTTTGGCTGAGGCTTTCGGTTGGGAAATGGCTTTTATCATCATCGGTGGATTAGGATTCATTTGGATGGCACTTTGGGTGTTCGTGTATGATAAACCCAACAAAAGCAAGCATGTCAACGCTGCTGAGCTCACTTATATCAATCAGGATGCCGAGACTAAAGAGGATCCTAAAGACGCCAATGATGAAGGACCTGCAATCAGTTTTGCCAAATGTTTTACTTTCAAACAGACATGGTCTTTTATCGTTGGTAAGTTTATGACCGATGGCGTGTGGTGGTTCTATCTGTTCTGGGCTCCAGCTTATTTCTCCGACCAATTTGGTTATAAGTCAAGTTCGACGATGGGGCAGGTACTCATTTTTGTGCTCTATCTCATTGTGACCGTTCTTTCTATCTTTGGCGGTTATTTGCCCAAACTGTTCGTTGAGAAAAGAGGTATGAATCCCTATGCCGGACGTATGTTGGCAATGCTCATTTTCGCTTTTTTCCCACTGTTCGCCCTTTTCGCACAACCATTGGCTATGTGGAAAGGCAGCCCTATTGATCCCGCATGGTGGCCTGCCATTATCATCGGTCTTGCCGGTGCCGGGCATCAGGCTTGGTCGGCAAATATCTTCTCTACTGTAGGTGATATGTTCCCCAAGTCTACTATCGCCACGATTACAGGTATTGGTGCTATGGCTGGTGGTCTTGGATCCATGTTGATCAATAAAGTTTCAGGTAACTTGTTTGATTATGCTGCAGATCTTGGTCCTGCTTTCACTTTCTTCGGATTTGAAGGCAAACCGGCTGCTTACATGATGGTGTTCTGCTTCTGTGCTGTTGCCTATCTCATAGGCTGGATCATCATGAAGACACTTGTCCCCAAATACAAGCCTGTTGTTGTTGAGGATTAATCTGGAAGGAGATCAGTCTTTTATATATTTTGCCCCTGTCGGACTTACTCTATACCGACAGGGGCTTTTTAAGTTTATTTTT
>CADCQC010000312.1 GCA_902803455.1 uncultured Prevotellaceae bacterium | reverse complement strand
CGGCTACTGCCACAGAGAATATTATGCGCAAAAACTTGGCCGATACTCGGCTCTATGCACCGGTTTCGGGAGTCATCGGACGTAAACAGGTGGGAGCGGGTGAGACGGCTATGCCTTCGCAAGCGGTCGTCACCATCCTTGATATCAGCTCTGTCAAAGTGAAAGTGGCCATTCCTGAGGTCGAGATGAGCAGCATCAATCCCAATACTCCTTCTTCCATACGTGTCGAAGCGGCTGATAAGATGGTCAGAGGTGGGAGGATAGAAAAAGGAGTTGTCGCCGATGCTTTGACACATACCTATGATGTCCGTATCAATGTTCCAAATGTTGACAGAAAGTTACTGCCGGGAATGGTGGCCAGTGTGACATTCGATGTAGAGGGAGGGGTGTTGCTGAAGGGAAAAACAATGCCTGTGACTGCCGTGCAAAAGGCGGCTGACGGATCTTTGTTCGTCTGGACCATCGACAAAGATAGTCTGGCCCATCGGACGAAGGTGGAGGTCGGGCCGGTAATTGGCAACAGAATAGTGATTAAGCAGGGAGTCAATTTCGGACAGAGATTCGTCACCGAAGGATACCAGAAATTGAGTGAGGGATCAAAGGTGATTTTCAAAAGGTGAAATGCTGAAGAATAGAAAAAGATGGAGAAGAAGATGAATTGGCTCTTATGGCCATTGGAACACTATTCGATCACCTTGCTCATCATCGTCATCTTGTTTGTGCTTGGTGTCTTCGGTATGTACGACATGCCGAAAGATGAATTTCCTCATGCTACTATCCGACAGGGTGTTGTCGTGGCTGTCTATCCCGGGGCTACATCTGAAGAAGTGGAGCAGCAGGTGGCAAGGCCCTTGGAGCGTTACCTCTTCACCTTTGGAGAGGTCAACAGAGTAAAAACCACCACCACATCGCAGAATGGGATGTGTATCATGATGGTGAAGCTCAATGACAATGTCAACAACAAAGATGAGGTATGGAGCAAAATCAAACATGGACTGAATAGCTTTAAATCACAACTCCCTACTGGGGTATTGGCTATTGTGGTCAATGATGACTTCGGAAATACTTCGGCATTGCTGATTGCCATCGAGAGCGATCAGCGCAGTTACCGCGAACTGAAAGAATATAGTGATGACCTTAGCGACAGACTCAGACGTATCCCATCTGTGGCGAATGTCAAACTTTTTGGAGAACAGAAACAACAAATCAGTCTCTATATTGACCGACAAAGACTTCAGGCTTACGGAATAGGACAGCAGATGCTGTTCAGCCATTTGCAGGCTCAAGGGATCACGACGCTCAGTGGAAGTGTCAGCGATGATGACCAGCATATCCCGATCCATATCGAGACAACTGAGGATAGCGAGGAGGAAATCGCTAATTTGATTATTTTCAGCGATCCTGTCACAGGAAAAGTGGCCAGAGTGAGGGATGTGGCTCGGGTCGTCAGAGAGTATGAGCCGATGTCTAGTCGTATCGAACAGAATGGACATCCCTGTGTCTTGCTTTCCATGGAGATGACACCGGGAAACAATGTCGTGCAGTATGGTACCGAGGTGGACAATGTACTCGAAGATTTCCGGAAAAATGAGATGCCTGAGGACGTCAATATCACACGTATCGCCGACAAACCAAAGGTGGTGAGCGTCAGCGTAAGGGATTTCTTACGTGACCTGCTGATTGCCATGGTCATCATCATACTCGTCATGATGGTGCTCTTCCCGCTGAGGTCGGCTATCGTGGCTGCCATTACGATTCCGCTGAGTACCTTCGTCTCGGTGGCTATCATGTATTTGGTCGGTATCGAGCTGAATATTGTCACGCTCGCTGCGCTGATTGTCGTGCTCGGAATGATTGTCGACAACAGTATTGTGGTCATCGATGGGTATCTGGAGTATCTGGGAAAGGGATTTGAACCAAAAGTGGCTGCCGTCGAGTCGGCAAAGCAGTATTTCATGCCTATGATGCTTGCCACCATTTGCATTTGCGCCATCTTCTTCCCATTTCTCATCACGATGAAGGGCATGTTCCACGATTGCTTGAAGGATTTCCCGTGGACGATTACGATCAACTTGATGGTTTCGCTCTTCCTGGCTGTCACCGTTATCCCATTTTTGGAGGTGAAAATCATTAAGCCTGATAAGGTGAAAACTGGAGGGAATGCGATTACACAATGGGTGCAGGCTACCTATAATCAAGTGCTCGATTTCACTTTCAGGCATCCTTGGATAACAATCCTTGGTGGAATAGGGGTGATCTTGTTGTCTTTGCTCATCATTCCTACACTGAAAATACGCCTTTTCCCCTATGCTGACCGCGACCAGTTCGCCGTAGAGATCTTCTTGCCCGATGGAAAGGGTATGGCGGAAACAGAATTGATTGCAGATTCTGTACAGCATGTCTTGGAGAAAGATGAACGCGTCAAGAGCATTACTGGTTTTATCGGGTGTTCTTCACCGCGATTCATGGATGCTTATGCCCCACAGATCGCAGGGGACAATTACGCTCAGTTTATTGTCAATACTGAATCCGACAAGGCGACGCTCGACTTGTTGGCGGATTATCAGCCGATGCTCAGCGAGGCTTTCCCAAAAGCGTATGTCAAGTTTAAAAGACTGGATTACCTGGAGGTCAACGAATTGGAATACAGATTCTATGGAGATAATCTCGACTCTTTGCATGTGGTGGCTGACCGGCTGATGGACGTGATGAGAAAGATGCCTGAACTGGAGTGGGTGCATACGGATTATTTCCAACCGTATCCAATTATCAATGTGGAACTCGACCCGGTGGCTTCTGCGCAGTTGGGCATCTCACGGACAACGGCGCAACTGGCTCTCAGTGCTACGTCGAGTGACTTGAAAGTGGGGCAGATCTGGGAGGGTAACTATGAATTACCCATCGTCGTGAAGGATGATGCCGACATGACCTTCTCTGATGTGGCCGACCTCGGTATCTCATCTCCTTGGACGATGCTCTCGGCTGGTATGGAAGGAAACAATAGCACCATTCCTTTGAGGCAGATTGCTAAAGTGCTTCCTAAGTGGACCGAATGCCGCATCGTACACCGGGGAGGCGAGCGTTGCATCACCGTCACGGCTCAGTTTGCTAATGGTGTCTTCACCGCTCCCGTGGAAAACAGGATCGCTGAGATCATGCAGAAGGAAATCCTGTTGCCCCAGGGGGTCCGCTGTGAGGTCGGTGGTGAGATCGAATATGGCGATGAGGCTATTCCACAGATTCTCGGAGGTATCATTATCGCGATGATCATCGTGTTTTTCTTCTTGTTGTTCAATTTCAAAAAGTATGGCATCACTTCCATTTGTATGGCTGCTCTCGGACTGATGATTCCGGGGGCGCTCATCGGACTTGGACTGATGAACCGTGCTCTTGGACTCACTTCCATTTTCGGACTCATCACATTGATGGGTATGATCATGCGTAATGAGATCTTGATCTTCGAACATGCGATTGAACTGATCAAAAAATATGTGGCCGAACATGGTGATTGGACGGTTGACAAGAAGACGTACAACGAAGCGGTGAAACAGGCTGCCTATGATGCGGGAAAACGACGGATGGTGCCGATCTTCCTCACTACTGCTACAACCGCTGTCGGTGTCGTGCCGATGATTATTGCTCAGTCTTCATTCTGGATGCCTGTGGGGGTCACTATCTTCGCTGGTGGTATTGGTTCTTTGATCATGGTCGTCACTATGCTTCCTGTCATCTATTGGAAAGTTAATTTGAAATAGAATATGAAAAAGTTATTCATGATAATGGCCGCATGCTGGATGATGTCTGCTTCTGCGCAGACTTATCACCTTGCACAGATCCTTGACTCGGCTCGACATAACAATAGCGCTATGCGTCAAGCTAACTATGACATCGAGGCGGCGATGCAAAAAAGAAAGGAGGCTTTCACCAAATTCTTCCCAAATATCAGTGCTACTGGACTGTGGTTCAATGCCAATAAAGGAATGGCTGAGACTACCATTAATCCGTCGGAAATCATTCCGGCATCACTGATTCCTACCTTGATGGCATCGTTGCCTCCTGAGGCGCTGCTCGCACTGTCTGACCCTGTCAATGTCTCGATGATGAAAAATGGGACTATCGGGAGCTTGATGGCCGTACAACCTGTCTTCGCTGGAGGACAGATCATCAATGGTAACAAACTGGCAAAAGTAGGGGAGGAGGTTAGCCAGTTGAAATACCAATTGTCTGAAAATGAGATTGAGAAGACGGCACAACAGTATTTCTGGCAGATTATCTCCTTGCAGGAAAAATTGAAAACCATCGCGGCGGTCGATACTTTGTTGAAAGAACTACAGAAAGATGTCGATATGGCGGTGAAGGCTGGAGTGACCTTGAGCAATGATTTGTTGCAGGTCCAACTGAGGCAGAATGACCTCGAAAGCCAAAAACTGAAACTGAATAACGGACTGGCTGTCCTAAAAATGATATTGGCACAATATTGTGGCTTAAAAGATACTTCTTTCTCACTCGTGGAAGATCATGCGGAGGTGCAAATTCCAATGAGGCATGACCATCAGCAGGCGTTGCTCGGAACTACTGAATATCAGTTACTGGGAAAACAGGTGGAGGCTGCCAAATTGCAGAAGAAAATGGCCATCGGGAAAAATCTTCCTTCAGTGGCGGTGGGTGCTGGGTATAATTATCATAACCTGCTCGAAAAAGACCATTCTTTCGGGATGGTTTTTGCTACGGTCAGCATACCTATTTCCGACTGGTGGGGGGGATCGCATGACATCAAACATAAAAAAATCGAATATATGAAGGCGGTGGATGAACAGCAGGATAAAGCCGAACTCCTCCAAATTCGGATGCAGAAAGCTTACAATGATGTCACTGAAGCCTATCAGCAAATGACCATCGCTCAGCGAAGTATCGATCAGGCAAAAGAAAATCTGCGCCTTAACAGAAACTTCTACAAAGCTGGTACAACAAAGATGTCTGACTTGCTGGAAGCTCAAATGCTATATCAGCAGAAATGTGACCAATATACGGATGCTTATGCTGATTACCAAAACAAATTGGTAGAGTATAATCAAGCTACTGGCAATTGATGAAATAATAAATAAATGATTATTCTGTGAAAACTCATTCTTGAGTTTTCTTTGAAGCATAAAGGATGAATTATGGCTACAATCGATGACAAAAAGGTGATTTTCTCCATGGTGGGAGTGAATAAAATCATCCAGCAAAATCAAAAGCAGGTTCTAAAAAACATCTACCTCAGTTTCTTCTATGGGGCCAAAATCGGAATTATAGG
>CADCQC010000311.1 GCA_902803455.1 uncultured Prevotellaceae bacterium | reverse complement strand
CCGTCTGCGACGCACTGGTTGCCGGCGACTATGAGACCGTAGGTCAGAAGATGTACGAGACCCACTACGGCCTGAGCAAGGAGTATGATGTGAGCTGCGAGGAACTTGATTTCCTCAACGACATCGCCAAAGCCAATGGTGTCACAGGCAGCCGCATCATGGGTGGTGGCTTCGGCGGATGCACCATCAACCTGGTGAAAGATGAGCTCTACGATCAGTTCATTGCCGACGCCAAGAAAAAATACTTCGAGAAATATGGCAAGGAGCCTCAAGTAATCAATGTGGTGATTGGTGACGGCTCACGCAAACTCTGCTAATCACAGTCAAACAAACATCGGCGGGAAAGGCCTCTAAAAAGAGCGCACTTCTCGCCGATTTTGTTTTCGATACCCTCCAAAAATACGCATTGAAATATCATTTTTTCCTATAAAAAAACCTTTGCACGGCCTAAAAGTGTCAAAAATACACTTTTATGTTAAAAAACATACTATTTATTTTGCAAGTTTCATAAATAAATTGTATTTTTACACCCAAATAATATCATCTATCAAAAACCTATCTTATGAAGAACTTAAAAGGCATTGTTTTGGGAGCAGGAATGGCACTTGCCATGCTCTCCGCCTGTACGACAGGCAACGAAGTAAATCTCACAGTATCCAAACTTGATCCAGCCCGTTTCGACACGATCATCAACGACAAACCCGTGAAGTTGTATGTGTTGAAGAATGACAATGGCATGGAGGCATGCATCACCAACTATGGTGGCCGTATCGTCTCTCTTGTCGTGCCCGACAAGGACGGCAATCCCACCGATGTAGTGCTTGGCTATGACAACATTGCCCAGTATGCCGACACCATCAACAGTCCCAGTGACTACGGTTCATCCGTGGGCCGTTATGCCAACCGCATCAACGACGGCAAGATCACCGTTGCAGGCAAGACCTATCAGTTGACCCAGAATGACACCGGCAATGGTGCCAAGCACTGTCTGCATGGCGGTGGAAATAGCGGTTGGATGCACAAAGTGCTTGATGCCGAGCAGGTAGATGCCACCACGCTGAAGTTAACCCTTGTATCCCCTGATGGCGACAACGGATTCCCCGGCACAGTGACCGCCACCACCACTTACAAGTTGACCGCCGACAACACCCTTGACATTGTTTTCGAGGCCACTACAGATCAAGAGACGATCGTCAATATGACCAACCACAACTATTACAACCTGAATGGTGACCTGTCAAAGGAAGGCATGGATATGGTACTCTATGTGAATGCCGACAACTTCACCCCGTCTGACGCCTCCTACATGACCACAGGCGAGATTGCCCCCGTGGAAGGCACTCCGATGGATTTCCGCACTCCCGCTGCCATTGGCGAGAAGATGGACACCTCCTATGTCTACATCAAGAATGCCACCGGTTATGACCACAACTGGTGTCTGAACACCTATAAGGACGGCAAAGGTGACGACACACAAGTCTGTGCTTCCCTTTATTCCCCGAAGACAGGCATCTTCATGGAAATGTTCACCAATGAGCCAGGTGTGCAGGTATACACAGGCAACTTCCAGGGCAACGGTGTTCCAGGTAAGTTTGGTGTGCTCTATCCCAAGCATGTGAGTGTCTGCCTTGAGAGCCAGAAGTATCCCGACTCCCCCAACAAGAAGGACTGGGTACAGCCCACGCTGAAACCCGATGAGAAATATTACAGTCACGCTGCCTACAAATTCTCCGTGAAATAAGCAATAAAAAATAAAACAAAAACAACAACTACTATAACAATACTGACAGTATGAATTGGAACACAAAAGAATTTATTTGGATTGACTGGCTGGTAATGGCCATCGGAATTTTGGCCGTCATTTGGTTGGTTTATCGTGCCATCAAGAAAGACAAGGAGAAGATGGCGGGTGCAGACTCTCAGGATTACCTTTTCGGTAAGGGCGAGCCCTGGTATGTCATCGGTATGGCTATTTTTGCAGCCAACATCGGTTCTGAGCATTTGGTAGGACTTGCCGGCACTGGCGCTAAAGATGGTGTGGGTATGGCTCACTGGGAGATGCAAGGCTGGATGATTCTCATCCTCGGTTGGCTTTTCGTCCCCTTCTATCAGTTGCTGAACAACAAGATGGGCAAGATCATCACCATGCCCGACTTTTTGAAGTTCCGCTACACACAGCGCACCGGCTCATGGTTGAGCATCATCACCCTCGTGGCCTACATTCTGACCAAGGTCAGCGTGACCGCATTCACCGGTGGTATTTTCTTCAAGTATCTGCTTGGTCTTCCCTTCTGGTGGGGTGCTTTAGGTTTGATCGTTATCACAGCCGTGTTCACGGTCATCGGCGGTATGAAGGGTGTGATGACGATGTCCACCATCCAGACACCTATTCTTGTCATCGGATCATTTCTTGTGCTGTTCCTTGGTCTCAACGCCTTAGGTCATGGAAGTATCACGGAAGGATGGAGCGCCATGATGGATTATTGCCGTCAGCTTCATGACGGTTATGGCACCACCCATATGTTCCACTGGGCAGACATCAATGCTTCCGGCAAGCCCGACCCCATGTATCATGAGTATCCTGGTTTCGTGGTGTTCATCGGAGCGTCGATCATCGGTTTCTGGTATTGGTGTACTGACCAGCATATCGTACAACGTGTGCTTGGCCAGACGAAAAACGAGGACAACAGCGTGGTGATGAAGCGTGCCCGTCGTGGTTCGATCTGCGCCGGCTACTTCAAGTTGCTTCCCGTGTTCATGTTCCTTATCCCCGGTATGGTTGCCATTGCCCTCTCCAGTGATCCCAACAGCGGCATCACCATGGACATCACCAACCACGATCAGACCGACGGTGCTTTCGCCATGATGGTGAAAAACATTCTTCCTGCTGGTGTGAAAGGTTTTGTGACCATCGGTTTCATCTGCGCGCTGGTCACCTCACTTGCAGCATTCTTCAACAGTTGCGCCACCCTCTTCACAGAGGACTTCTACAAGCCAATGACGAAAGGTTTGAGCGGAGCTCACTACGTGCTTGTCGGCCGTATCGCCACTGTGGTGGTTGTGATTCTCGGTTTGTTGTGGCTTCCCGTGATGATGAACATGGGTAACCTTTACAGTTATCTGCAAGGCATCCAGTCACTGTTGGCTCCTGCCATGGTAGCAGTGTTCACCCTTGGTATCTTCTCCAAGAAGATCACGCCAAAAGCAGGTGAATGGGGTCTGATTGGTGGCTTCGTCATCGGTATGCTCCGTCTGTTGACCAATATTTTCACCGAGACTGGCAGCAAGGCAATGACTGGTGCATTCTGGGAGAACACCGCATGGTTCTGGCAGACCAACTGGCTGATCTTCGAGTGCTGGCTGCTGGTATTCATCGTTGTTCTGATGATCGTCGTGTCGATGTTCACCCCTGCTCCCTCCAAGGAACAAGTGGAAGCCATCACCTTCACCGACAGTTACAAGAAACAGATTCGCGACAGTTGGAATATGTGGGATATCATCGCCACTCTTGGTGTGATCTTCCTCTGCGGCTGCTTCTACGCATACTTCTGGTAACCAATATGCGGAGGGGGCTTGTCTCCCTCCGCTCAATCACAAACAGACACCCAAAGGAAAACCTATTATGACAGGATATTATGGTGAGCATTCAAAAGTTTTCGTCTCTGTAGACTGCATTGTCTTCGGTTTCGACAACGACAAGCTCAAATTGCTCATCGGACGTCGCCAGATGGATCCAGGCCGCAATGAATGGTCTCTCT
>CADCQC010000310.1 GCA_902803455.1 uncultured Prevotellaceae bacterium | reverse complement strand
GGCGAGATCATGGTGAAGATGTAGTCACACGACCACAGCCATCAGTATTCAAATTTCCACCATATCTATACGAAAGAGGCGTGCCTGTGCTGGCACGCCTCTTTTGTGGTTCTTTTGCTTTTGTTTTGTCTTTGTTTTGTCTAGCCTTTTGTCTTTTCTCAAGACAGGGATGTCTTACTTCGCCTCGCCATCGCCATAGATGAAACTGAAGGCGCCGCTGGTGTATTCGAAAATCTCCTCGTCGCGGAAGAAGCGCTTCAGTTCGATCTCAGCATTTGAAGTAGAGTCGCTGGCATGGACGATGTTCTGCTGATTGCTCATGGAGTAGTCGCCACGGATGGTGCCGGGAGCAGCCTCACGCCCGTTGGTGGAGCCCGTCATGGTGCGCACGACCTGCACGGCATCCACACCCTCAAGAGCAAGGGCCACTACCGGTGAGGCCTGCATGGAGGCAGCCAACGCGGGGAAGAAAGGACGGTCGACGAGGTGTGCATAGTGCTCACGAAGAATCTCATCGGAGAGTTGCATCATCTTCATACCTGCTACACGCAGTCCACGACGCTCAAAACGGTTCACGATCTCGCCTATCAGTTGACGCTGTACGCAACTGGGCTTAAGTAATACAAGAGTTTTTTCCATAAATATGTATATTTTTCAATTATTTCCACAAAGATAATGCAAATGGCCTGCAAAACAAACAATTTGCAGGGATTATTTCAGATATTTGTCAAAAAACTGCAGCATGCGCTCCTGCGCCTTGATGCCACAGGAGTGCTTGATGTCCCATATTTCTGTTTCCAGCCGTTCGTCTGCCCGTTGACTTTTCCAGGTATCATGCATGATCTGGAAAGCCGCCTCCACCCCACGTACGGGGAAAAGGTGGTCCTGTGTCCCGTTGACAAACAACATGGGTTTGGGGCAAGCCATACTGGCGATATGCGGATAATCAAGATACTGCCGCAGTCCGGGCAGACAGTTGGCGAAGCCGCCATATTCCCGTTTTTTGTCGGCAGTCGACATCTGCACGTCTGTGGTGACCATCCAGCAGATGGCAGCCCCGGCCTTGATGTGGTCGGTGAGTGCGGAGAGCATCCAGGCCCTGTAAGCCCCCATCGAGCACCCGAGGCATCCGATGCGCTGGCGGTCCACCTCCGGCAAGGTGGCCAGGAAATCCGTGGAATAGATATCGTCGTAGTGCATGAATCCGCAGAGGTCGCGCCCCAACATCATCATATTGCCGGCGATGATGTCGTATTTGCTTCTGTCGACACCTTCCTCACGTCCACGCTCTCCCCACAGCGGAGCATCCATGGAAAACACCACATACCCGTGCTTGGCGAAGTAATCACCCACGAACTGTCCCTCATAGAGGTTGTCCGCCCATGCCTGGGCATCGTCGGCCACCTCCTGCTCCACCTCAAACGGACGGATCATCTTTTCCTTTCCGATAAAGAGATGCGCTCCATGGTCGTGGAGGGCATTGATGGCCGGGAACGGTCCTTTGCCGTCAGGGACGAGGAGATAGGCCGTCACCCGTGAGTAAGCGTTCACGTTGAAAGCGATTTTCTTTGCGGTATATCCCTCCCGCTTTTGTGTGGCGAGCACCTCCATCTTGAAGTTGGCTGCCGGCCGGGGTGGGGTCATCATGCACTCAAACACCTTTTTCCTGGCCTCCGCCCGCCATTTATCGAAAGATTTCACCGGACTGTTTCCCCATGCCATGGGATAGGTCAGTTCGGTTTTCAACTGTTCCACATAGACCGGCAGGTCAAAGGAATACTCAAACCGGTCACGTTTCTGCAAAGGCTTCTTTTGCGCCATGGCTGGCATGGCCATCCCCACCACTAATGTGAAGGCCAAAAAATATCTCGCTAATCTCATGATATGAAAATGATGCATTAATATATAAAATGTGATAGATTGATGTAAAAAAGAATGTGATAGAACAATTTCTTGCAAAAATAGCAAAAAGATGTGACATATTGCAGCAAAAAGTCGTATTTTTGCAGCATGAAAAGTCCTCGGCAACGCCAAGTGTTTTTTGCACGGATACTCACCATGGTGTTTGTGTCCATGCTTTTGTTGTCGGCGACACACACCCACGGCAGTGAACCTGTGGCGAACGTTGCCTGTCAGGAATGCCAGCACCACGTCAACCACAGCCATATCGGCATGGTCGACAGTTGCATCGACAACTGCGTGCTCTGCCAGTTTCT
>CADCQC010000309.1 GCA_902803455.1 uncultured Prevotellaceae bacterium | reverse complement strand
TGCACCTTATCGCTTACGCCTCTCAACGTCAACATGGTCTTGTTGATCCCACCATATTTCACGGGGGCACCGCCCACCACGATATAGGGAGGCACATCTTTCGAGAAAGAGGTGCCGGCCTGGATCATCGATCCTCTTCCCACTCTGGTACCGGCGTTCTCAATCACGCTGGTGGAGAAGATGGTTCCATCACCGATCTCACAGTCGCCTGCGATCTTGGTGCCATAGCCAAACACGCAATCATTTCCTATCTTGGTGTCATGCGAGATATGCACACCCTCCATGAGGAAGTTGTCGTGCCCGATGACCGTCTGACCTCCCGTGTGTGTGGCCCTGTTGATGACCACATTCTCACGGATGATGTTGTTGTCACCCAGTATGCACTCACTTTTCTCACCTCTGAACTCGAAATCCTGAGGAAAAGCCCCAATGACGGAACCCTGATGGATCTTGTTTCCTTTTCCTATTCTCGATCCGTTGAGGATGCTTGTGAAAGGGAAGATGATGCAATTGTCGCCAATCACCACATCACCCTCAATATAGACAAAAGGAAATATTTTGCAGTTGTCGCCGATTTTTGCTCTCGGGTCGATTTCTGCTCTTGGACTGATATCACTTGCCATAATACGAAAGTTTTAGATTATTTACCACCTCCTCCGAGTGCACTGTAGAGATTCACCACGGCCTGCATCTTGTTGAAGTCGTCCGTGATCTTCGAGAGTTGCGAATTGAGCAGCGTCTGTTGGGCGGTGATGACTTCCAAGTAGGAACTGCCAGAGTTTTTGAACAACATACGCGTATGTTCTACATTTTTCTCCAGTGTAGCCATTCTTTTTGCCTCGAGACGCCCTTTCTCATCAGAGGAGTTGTAGGCCACGAGGGCGTTGCTCACCTCGCTGCCGGCTTTCAGCACGGCATTTTGCCAGCTGTTGTAGGCCTGCTCATACTGTGCTTGCGCCACCTTGAGTCCGAGGGTGAGTTGTCCTTTCATGAAGATTGGTGCGGTAAGGCTTCCGACGGCGGAGAGGAGCCATTTCCCAGGATTGACGATACCACCGGCATTGTTGGTGAAGGTGGCCGATGGTGTGATGGTCAGGTTGGGATAGAACTTGCTTCTGGCATTCTCCACATCGTAGAAACACTGTGCGAGTTTCATCTCGGCATAGTGCACGTCGGCACGGTTGGCAAGCAGTTGGATGCCTACACCCGTACTGAATTCAGTAGGCAGGTGCTGATCTTCCAGTTTTCCCCTGGCGATCTGCTGTGCCGGCTGTCCCATGACGAGTGAGAGCGAGTTCTCCACCTCTCTGATTTGGCGTTTCATGTCCACGGCCTGCGTCTGCACGGAATAATAGTTGGCTTCCGCGCTCTGCACGCTGGTGGAGCGCGCCCTGCCGAGGTCCATCTGCAGTTTCATCATGTCCCATGTCTCTTTGGTCAGTTTGGTCATGTCATCGAGGACCGCCATCTGCTTGTCGAGCATGAGGAGCGTATAATACATATTGGCGACGGACGACACGATGCTTGTCTGCACCAGTGTCTGATAATCCTTGGTGGCCATCAGTTGCACCTGAGCCGCCTTTTTGAGGTTGAACAGGTTACCATAGAGGTCGGTCGACCAACTGGCAGCAAACGGCAACTGATAGGTCTTGGTGGCCGCATTTCCGTCCCATGATGCGATGGTACCCTGCGGACTAAAGGTAAACTGTGGCAAGAAGACCAGTTTGGCCGCCTTGAGTTGTGCCTCCGACATCTTCACGTTGAGTGCCGCATTGAGCAGGTCAGCATTGTTGTCGAGTGCTGTCTGGATATGCGTCTGCAACAGCGGGTCGGTGAACACGCTCTTCCAAGGCAGGTTGCCAAAGTTGCCGTCATCATATTGTGCCGTGAGGGTGTCGGTCAACGACACATTGTCGCGGATGAGTCCGGTGGTGTTCACATCGGGGCGCTCATAATGGTGGTGGATAGCACAACCGGTCAGGATGGCAGTACCCACAGCGAGTGTCAATATTATGTTTTTTCTCATATTCTTATTCCTCCACCGTATAGTTGTTGGCATGGTTGACATATTGCTCGAGTTCGGCTTCCACTTCCTCGTTGGTGTCGTCTTCGAAGACCATCGGTTTGATCTTCTCTTGCAACGACTGGAACAAGACGAAGAGTGACGGCACGACAAAGACCTGGCATATCGTACCCACGAGCATACCGCCGATGGCCGCATAGCCGAGGGTGTTGTTGCCATGTGCGCCTACGCCAAACGGCCACAGCATCGGCAACAGACCGATGATCATGGCGAGTGAGGTCATGAGGATGGGTCGCAGACGGGCAGCGGCACCGAGGATGGCGGACCAAGTGATGGCCATACCTGTCTCACGTCTCTCGAGTGCGAACTGCACGATAAGGATGGCGTTTTTAGCAAGCAGACCGATCAACATGATGAGCGAGATCTGCATGTAGATATCATTGTTGTGCCCTGAAATCTTAGTAAAGAAGAAGGCGCCGGCAAGTCCGAACGGTATAGAGAGAATCACCGCCAGCGGCAGGATATAACTCTCATACTGTGCGGAGAGGATGAGGTAGACGAACATGATACATAGCAGGAAAATGAGCACGGTCGAGTTGCTCGACTCGCTCTCCGACCTGGTCAGTCCAGAGTACTCATAGTCATATCCTTCGGGCAAGTATTCCTTGGCCACTTCCTCCACCGCCTTGATGGCCTCACCGGTGGAGTAACCTTCGTTGACAGTAGCGGTGACGTTGATACTGGTGAACATGTTGAACCTGTTGATGTTGGAAGGACCGTAGACACGTTTGAGTGTACAGAACTCTGTCACCGGCGACATACCGGCAGGCGTTCTCACAAAGATGTTGCTCAGTCCCTCAGGTGTCATTCGGCTCTCTATCGTTCCCTGCACCATCACACGGAAGAGTTTTCCGTAGGCATTGAAGTTCGACGCATAAAGACCACCATAGTATCCCTGCAGCGTGGTGAGCACAGTATTGGGTGAGATGCCCGACTGCTTGCACTTCGCCACGTCTACATTGATCATATACTGCGGGTAGTTGGGGTTGTAGGATGTCATAGCCATCTGTATCTCGGGCCGCTTGTTGAGTTCGGCGAGATAGTCTGTGGTCACCTGGAAGAATTTGCTGAGGCTACCGCCAGTCTTGTCCTCCATGACGAGCGACACACCGCTGCTGGCAGAGAAACCGGGGATCATTGGAGGTGAGAAAGCGAGAATCTGCGCATCCTTGATCTCAGCTGTCTGCTTGTAGATCATACCCAGCACAGCCATAGCCCCCTCCGTGATGCCACGCTCACCAAACGGTTTGAGTTTGATGATGAAGGTGGCTTGGTCAGAACCCTGTCCGGCGATGAAGTTGAAGCCCTGGATCTGCTCCCGGCTCTGGATGGCGGTATTGCTGGCGAGCATGGCGTCCACCTGGTCGATGACCTCCCTGGTGCGCTCCACACTGGTAGCCGGCGGCATACTGATGGTACAGAAGAGCGTACCCGTGTCCTCATCAGGCACCAAACCGGTCTTGGTGACCGACATGGTATAACCGAGGACAACGATGCCGAGAATGACAGCGATGATGGGCTTGCGGGTGATTTTCGTCACCCCATTTTTATACTTGTTGAGAATCTTGTTGTACGACGTGTTGAACGACGTGTGCATCCTGTCAAGCATACTCATTTTCCTTGCCGATCCATCCTCTTCCTTCGGCTTGAGGAAGATGGCGCACAAAGCCGGCGACAGGGTCAAGGCATTGAGCGCCGATATGAAGATGGACACGGCCATGGTGACACCAAACTCCCGGTAGAACGTACCTGTCGTTCCTCCTATGAAGGAGACAGGGATGAACACCGATGCCATGACGAGCGTGATGGAGATGATGGCACTTGAGATCTCGTTCATCGCATCGATCGACGCCGTCAGCGCACTCTTGTATCCGAGGTCGAGTTTGGCGTGCACGGCCTCCACGACCACGATGGCATCATCCACCACGATGGCGATAGCCAAGAGAAGTGCCGACAGGGTAAGCAAGTTGATGGAGAATCCGAAGACCTTCAGGAAGAAGAAGGTACCGATGAGTGACACAGGCACGGCAATCATCGGGATGAGGGTCGAGCGGAAGTCCTGCAGGAAGATGTATACGACGAGGAACACGAGCAACAGGGTAATGAAGAGGGTCTTCACCACCTCCTCAATCGAGGCATAGAGGAACTCGGTAACGTCGTAGTTGACACGGTAGATCATTCCCGGTGGGAAACTCTTCGACTGTTCTTCCAGTGTGGCTTTCACCGCCTTGGCGATCTCGTTGGCATTAGAACCGGCAATCTGCTGCACCATACCCATGACAGAAGGCTGATTGTTGTTCTTCATCGAAACGGAATACTGCAATCCGCCCAGTTCCACATTTGCCACATCCTTAAGATGGAGTGTCTGTCCGTTGGCGTCGCTTCTGATGATGATGTTGCCAAACTCCTCTGGTGTTTTGAGCCTTCCGGTATATCTCATGACATACTCGTAGGCCACTTTGCTTTGCTCACCAAACGAGCCAGGTGCGGCCTCGATGTTTTGCTCTGCCAATGCCTGTGTGACATCCGATGGCATGAGGCTGTATTGCTTCATGAGTTCCGGTTTGAGCCACACGCGTATGGAGTAGTTTTTCATACCCGGGCTCTGCACGTCACCCACACCGGTAATACGCTTGATGGCCGGCATGATATTGATGTTGGCATAGTTGGTGAGGAACTCGTCATCATATCTTCCATCCTCTGAAGTGATGGTATACATGATCACCTGCGAGGTCTGTCTTTTCATCACGGTGACACCCACCCTTGTGACCTCAGCCGGCAAGAGTGCCTGTGCCTGACTGACACGGTTTTGCACGTTGACGGCACACATATCTGGGTTGGTACCCTGTTTGAAGTAGATCGAAATGGAAGCCGATCCCATATTGGTGGCCGAGGAGGTCATATAGGTCATGTTCTCCACACCGTTGATACTCTCCTCGAGTGGTGCGAGGACGGAGTTTTTCACGGTCTCTGCATCAGCACCCATATAGGTGGTGTAGACGACCACGGTAGGCGGTGCGATATCTGGATACTGCTCGATAGGCAGTGTCAGCAGTCCGATGAATCCCAGGATAACGATGAGGACAGAGATCACCGTTGAGAGCACCGGTCGCTTGATAAAATTAGAAAACGTCATAATCTATCTGTATAATCTATCTGTCTGATAAAACAACATGATATGTTTACGCTTACATGCCGAGAGCACTCTTCAGTTTCTTGGCATCGTTCTGGTTCTCACCCAGTTTTTCTGCGTCCTTGATTTTCTTCTCATACTGTTGGATGGTGATGGGCACGATCTCCATACCGTCGGTCAGTTTGGTGATACCTCTCATCACATATTTGTCACCCACCTTGAGTCCACCGGTCACCACATAGTTGACGCCATCGTTCTGAGGATCAACCTGTATCTCGGTGTATTTCACCTGGTTGTTGGGGCCCAGCAAATAGATGAAGTGCTTGTCCTGCACCTCAGAGATGCATGCCTGGGGCACGACGATGGCAGCGCTGTTGTCACGCGGCACGACGATAGAGCCAGCCCCTCCACTCTTGAGCAGGTGCTCCGGGTTGGGGAAGCGTGCGATCATCGAGACAGAACCTGTGGCGGCATCGATGACACCACTCATCTTCACCACCCTACCCTCATGGGGATAGATGGTGCCGTCGGCGAGTTTGAGTCTGACGGGCGGATAGGCGTTGACGGCGGCATTCAGTCCGCCAGCCTTCTTGGTCATCTCAAGCACGTCTTTTTCGGTCATGGAGAAGAAGACCTCCATGGCGCTGATATTCGACACGGTGGTCAGCGCAGGCTGGCTGGATGCGCTCACGAGTGCGCCCACCTTATAGGGCAGACTTCCCACGACACCGCTTGCCGGACTCTTCACATAGCAGAAACTGAGATTCTCCTTAGCCGAGGCGAGAGAGGCCTGTGCCTGAGAGAGTGCGGCTTTTGTCTGATTGACCTGTGCCTGTGCACTGGAATAAGAGTTTTTGGCTGTCTGCAGTTCAAAGTCACCGATGACGCCATTGGCATGCAACTGCACGCTGTTGTCATACTGCAGTTTAGCGGTATTGAGTTGTGCCTCTGCCGTATTGATGGCAGCAGTAGCCTGGTTGACGGCAGCCTGAGCCTGTCTCAGCTGTGCCTGATAGGTCTCGTTGTCGATGACAAAGAGCACCTGTCCGGCTCCCACCGACTGTCCCTCATGCACATTGATGCGTGTGATGAATCCTGAAGTCTTCGGACGGATCTCCACGTCCTGTACGCCCTTGATCGTGGCCGGATAGGTGGTTTGCATGGCGACAGACGATGTGCCTATGGTCTCCACGGGGTACTCATTGTCGCCGAAACTGGGCCTTCCACTGTTACCGCCACATGAGATCAGGCATGCTGCGGCTGCTGAAAGCAAAAATAAATTGAAACTTTTCATACCTATTTAATAAATTGAATTGATATCCAAACCTGATTGGCCATCTGTATACATGTGTTTTACAAAATCCGCCTGATTCTGTTACCACGACAGATGCTCTAACAATCTCGTCATCATAATTGGCTCAAAAGCACGAAGACCATTCTTCGGTACAACATCCGATTAAGCCTTTAAAATACAAAATTACATACTTTTTGCGAATACAAGTGACAACAAGGTTATTTTTTAACTATTATTGACAACAAAAGAGATAGGATGATTGGTCAGTAAAGTACTTCATGGTCTTCATCTGTTATAAACAATTAACATTGTTTGTCGGAAAACATGGGAGCAATGTTGTAGGGTTCATCAAAAATGCGTAAATTTGCAGCGGAATAAGCCAAACCGTCATGACAAACGAAACGAGCAAAACGGAGCAGCAGTTCCGGTCTGCCTTGAAGGAATGCAGACTACTGTTTGAGAAGAAGCTCCATGACTATGGTGCCTCGTGGCGCCTTCTGCGACCCTCATCGCTCACCGACCAGTTGCTGATCAAGGCCCGCCGTATCCGCTCTCTGGAGACCACCGGACAGTCGCTGGTGGGAGAAGGCATCCGCCCGGAATTCATCGCCCTGGTCAACTACGGCATCGTAGGACTGATCCAACTTGAGAAAGGCTACGCCGACGCGACCGATATCGATCCCACAGAGGCCATGGCGCTCTATGACCGTCATGCCACCGCCTCTTTGGAACTGATGTTGCGCAAGAACCACGACTATGGCGAGGCATGGCGCAGCATGCGGGTAAGCAGTTACACGGACTTCATCCTCACCAAGTTGCAGCGTGTGAAGGAGATCGAAGACCTCGGAGGGGAGACACTGGTGTCGGAGGGCATTGGTTCTAACTATATGGACATCATCAACTATGCCATCTTCGGCATCATCCAACTCAGTGAATAGGTTGCGGAGCATCATCGTGAACGTATGCCGTCTGGTCTTGGCCGTGACGCTGGTTCTTTCGGGCTTTGTGAAGGCCATCGACCCCCTGGGCACGCAATACAAGATCCAGGACTATCTCAGCGCCCTGTCACTGTCCGACCTGGTTCCTGACTGGTTGACGCTGGGCACGTCGATCACCCTCTCGGCAACGGAGTTCTGCCTGGGCATCTTCCTGCTCTTCGCCATTCACCGCCGCACGGTGACCAAACTCATCGTGGTGCTGATGGCGGTGATGACGCTGATCTCCATCTGGCTGTGGTGGGCCAATCCGGTGAGCGACTGCGGTTGTTTTGGCGATGCGCTCCACCTGACCAATGGGGAGACCTTCGCCAAGAACATCGTCCTGCTGGGCATGGCGCTTGTCACCGCCCGCTGGCCGCTGACCATGGTGCGCTTCATCTCGAAGACCAACCAGTGGATCGTCATCAACTACACCCTGCTGTTCGTCATCATCATCAGCGGTTACTGTCTGTGGAGCCTGCCGCTCTTTGACTTCCGCCCCTATCATGTGGGCGCCAACCTGCTTGAGGGGATGGAGATTCCGGAAACGGCCGAGCAGCCTGAGTTTGAGACGACATTTATCCTTGAGAAGGATGGTGTGCGCCGCACGTTCACCCTTGACGACTACCCCGACTCCACCTGGACCTTCATCGACAGCAAGACCGTGATGACCAAGGAGGGCTATGTACCTCCTATCCACGATTTCTCGATAGAGACGGCCGACGGCGATGACCTCACCGACTCTCTGCTGAATGACCAGGGCTACACATTCCTCCTCATCTCACCTCATCTGGAGGATGCGAGCGACAGCCACTTCGGCGAGATCGACCAACTCTACGAATACAGCCAGGACCATGGCTACGGTTTCTACTGTCTGACGGCGAGTGGTGAGCGTGGCATCAGCCGCTGGCGTGAGCTCACAGGAGCGGAATACCCCTTCTGCACGACGGACGCGACGACGCTCAAGACCATCATCCGCAGTAACCCGGGACTTCTCCTCCTTCATGGCGGACGTGTGATGCGGAAGTGGAGCCACAACCAACTGCCAGGCATCGATGCCCTGCAGCAACCTCTGGAATCATCAGCCTTGGGCCGGATGCCCGACGACGGCGTCAGCGGCAAGGTGTTCCGCCTCGTCGTCTACTTCGTGCTTCCCCTGTTGCTGCTGACCATCACCGACCGCCTGTGGGCATGGACACGATGGCTGCGCAAAACAAGAGGTTCAAAAAAGTCAAAAACAAAAGAATCAAAATAGATACAACTTTATTTCATACAAACCAAAACAGTAAAAATTCATGAGAAAGAAAATTGTAGCAGGCAACTGGAAGATGAACATGACCCTGCAAGAAGGAATCGATTTGGCAAAGGAACTCAAAGGCTGTCTCGATGCCGACAAGCCCAACTGTGGTGTGGTGATCTGCACTCCCTTTATCCATCTGGCAAGCATCGCTCCTATCCTCGACCAGGACATCATCGGTCTGGGTGCCGAGAACTGCGCCGACAAGGAGAAAGGTGCCTACACCGGTGAGGTGTCGGCAGCGATGGTGAAGAGCACCGGCGCACAATATGTGATCCTGGGTCACTCCGAGCGCCGCGAGTATTACAACGAGACTCCTGAGATCCTGAAGGAGAAGGTGCTGCTGGCCCTGAAGAACGACCTGCAGGTGATCTTCTGCATCGGCGAGAGTCCGGAGCAGCGCGAGGCCAACCAGCAGAACGAAGTGGTGAAGGCCGAGCTCGAGGGCAGCGTCTTCAACCTGAGCGCAGAGGATTTCAAGCGCATCATCATCGCCTATGAGCCTATCTGGGCCATCGGAACCGGCAAGACCGCTACTGCAGAGCAGGCAGAGGAGATCCATGCCTACATCCGCAGCGTGGTGGCAGAGCGTTACGGCGCTGAGGTGGCCGACGACACGACCATCCTCTATGGCGGCAGTTGCAAACCCAGCAATGCCAAGGAACTCTTCGCCAAGCCCGACATCGATGGCGGCCTGATCGGAGGTGCCTCTCTGAAGGCAGCCGATTTCAAAGGCATCATCGACGCTTGGAAATAACCCCGTCATCCAATGGCATCCGCCGCCCGTCGTGGGCGCGGCGGATGCCTTTTCCCAACACACCAACCCCCATCATGATGAGAAGAATCATCACCACCCTGGCAGCCGTCTGCTGCCTGACCGTCACCACCCACGCCCAGTCGTTCCTCGACCATTTACAGAAGGACGACAAGAGCAAGGGTTCAGTCTCCGTGAATCAGAGCGAAGACATCAGCAAACTTGTCAACGGTTCCGGAAAGAACAAGGAACAGGAATCGGCAAAACAGAATCAGGACAAGTCGAGACAAGACAACCAACCCGCCCGCAGGGAAGAGCCTGCCAACCGGTTGAGTGAGCGTGAGAAGGCCGAGATGTCGACCCGCTCGCGCAGTGAGCGCACCAGCGAGCGCCCCTCTACCCGTGAGGATGAGGCCGCCGACCGCGAGCGCCGTGCCCGTGAGCGTGCTGCCCGCAAGGCTGCCCGCGAGCGCAAGATCAAAGAGATGGAAGAAAGCGCCGTCACTGGCGACAACCATAAGAAAGTGATGAGCAACAGCAAGAAGGTGTCGGGCTACCGCATCCAGGTGTTTGCCGGTGGCAACACACGCGAGGACCGCGCCAAGGCTCAAGAGATCGGTGCTAAGATCAAGGTCGATGCGCCGAGCCAACCGGTCTATGTTCACTTCTATTCCCCCCGCTGGTGCTGCCGCTTCGGCAATTTCCGCCGTCAGGACGACGCCAACGAAGTGCTGAAGAAAATCAAGAAACAGGGCTACAAAAACGCCTGCGTGGTGAAGACCACGATCAGCGTCAACCGTTAAATCCCTCTCCATGACCAACGATACAGATATCCGCGAGGGTCTTGACGACCTCGCCCGACACTACCATGACATCCTCCGCCTGCTGGGCGAGGATCCCAGCCGTGAAGGTCTGATGAAGACACCCATGCGTGTGGCCAAAGCCATGTAGGTGCTGACGCGCGGCTACAGCCAGGACCCGCACAAGGTGCTCACCGACGCCCTTTTCGAGGAGCCCTACAACCAGATGGTCATCGTGAAGGACATCGACTTCTTCTCGCTCTGCGAGCACCATATGCTGCCCTTCTACGGCAAGGCGCATGTGGCCTACATCCCCAACGGGCGCATCACCGGATTGAGCAAGATTGCCCGTGTGGTAGACATCTACAGCCACCGCCTGCAGGTGCAGGAGCGCATGACGCAGCAGATCAGGGAATGCATCCAGGAAACGCTGCGCCCTCTTGGCGTGATGGTGGTCATCGAAGCCAGACACATGTGCATGCAGATGCGTGGTGTGGAGAAGCAAAACGCCATCACCACCACCAGTGACTTCTGTGGTGCCTTCAACCAAGCCAAGACGCGTCAGGAACTGATGAACCTCCTGCGGGGTGAATGAGCCGTCCTGTCTTCACAATAAATACAACCGGCAATAATACATCAAATTCATCCGGCAATAACACAGCAAATACAACCGGAAATCATTTAGAACAATCAATCGGAAATCAACATATATAAAGTACAAATAATAAACACAAAACCTATGAAATCGTTGAAAAGAGTTTTTTATGGTATGATTCTCTGCTCAGCAGTCCTTATGATGGCCTCCTGCCTCAGCAGCAGCAATGATGATAACAATACCACTTTCACACTCACTCCCGAGCAGCGCTCCATGCAGATCAAAGCCATAGCGGGTGACTATATGGGGGAATTCTATTTCATCAACGACACGACGATGGCGATGGACTCCCTGGTGAATATCCATGCCAGTATCACTGCCGCAGACTCCACCCTCGCCATCCAAATTCCCTTGAAAGTGCTGTCACACGGTATGCCCGCCCCCTATGCCAAACAACTGATCCGCAGCAGCGATGCCATCATCACGTTGAAGTCAGACATCAAACTTTATCCCAACTCCAACAACACCCAAGGTTACTACACCTTCTGGTCTGTACCTACCACCGACAAGGCCATGTTGACTTTTACCATCAAAGATCAAGAAGGCAAAGAACACCAGATCCGGTTGCAGGGGGCTACAGAGATACGCCCCGCCTACAGTAGTTACATCTACTCCAGCCTGGGTGAATATTATGAAAGAAATATGGATGTCTATCAGCTCTTCTCTGATATCTACTTCGACGAAAGCCGCTACGCCATCAACATGGTTACCTTGTTCAAAGGAAAGAAATAACCTTGTTCAAAGGGAAAAGATAACCACCATCGTTTAATGGAAAGAAAGAACCTCCGCCTGGTATCGTGGAATGTCAACGGGCTGCGCGCCTGTGCCACCAAAGGTTTTGCCGATGCCTTTGTGTCTTTGGATGCCGATTTCTTCTGCCTGCAAGAGACAAAAATGCAGGAGGGGCAGTTGGAACTGTCGTTTGAAGGCTATACCTCCTACTGGAACTATGCCGAGAAGAAAGGCTATTCCGGTACGGCAATCTATACCCGTCACCAACCGCTTCGTGTGACCTATGGCATCGGCATGGAGGAGCACGACCACGAGGGACGCGTCATCACCTTGGAGATGGAAACGTTTTTCCTGGTGACCGTCTATGTGCCCAACTCCCAGGATGGTCTTCGCCGTCTGGATTACCGCATGCGCTGGGAAGATGACTTCCTGGCCTATCTGCAACGCCTTGACCGTGAGAAGCCGGTGATTGTCTGTGGCGACCTCAATGTGGCGCATGAGGAGATCGACCTGAAGAACCCGAAGACCAACCGCCGCAATGCCGGTTTCACCGACGAGGAGCGAGAGAAGTTTGGCATCTGGCTGAAGGCGGGCTTCACCGACACCTTCCGCCATCTGCACCCAGATGAGGTGACTTACTCCTGGTGGTCTTACCGCTTCCGTGCACGTGAAAAAAACGCCGGTTGGCGCATCGACTATTTCGTCGTCTCCAACCGGTTGCGTGAGCAGGTGACCGAAGCCAAGATCCACACCGACATCATGGGGTCAGACCATTGTCCTGTAGAACTCGACATCAGCCTTTAGGTCATTCTACTTTTTCAATTTGAAATGCACGGGTAGGCTGATTCTCACATTCACCGGCACGCCTTGTTGTGTGCCGGGATTCCATTGTGGCATGCCCATAATCAACCTGACCGCCTCGCGGTCGAGCCCCGAGGAGACAGATGTCACCACCTGCGGATCTCTCACCCGTCCTTCCTTATCGACGACGAAAGCCACCACTACCCTACCATCAATATGGAGATTGGTTTCCAAGTCGGGATACACCAGCTGTTGTTGAATGTATTGGACCAACTGCTCATTACCACCTTTAAACGTGGGTATATTATCGACGCCAGTATAGATAAGTTCCCCATTGGCATCAGTATAAGTCGTTTTTTTGTCCTCCCCCTCTTTTACGGCAGGTTTTCTGACCACATTCGGACTGGCCAAGAGTTTTTTTACTTTCTTGGTGAGCGCCATGCCTACTTCTTTCATCGGGACGACCGTGAAGCTCTCAAAACCGTTGCTGTCGGCCGATCCTTTGAGGTTGAACGCCATGCCGCCTTTATAGCCCATCAGACAGGCATAGTCGGGCAAGTTGCTGCCATCAATCATCATGCCGATGTCGGGCATGTGTCTTTCCATCATCATGATCATAAGGTCGTTGTTGGAACCTGATTTCTGGAACGACCTGACAATCATGTCTTTGGTCATCAGGATCTCATCATGAGCGATATCGTAAGTGAAGAGGATATTCTCGGCATACTCCGCAAAGACTTGTTTGCCATCCCGCTTTGGGACGACGATTCTGAATGACATGAAGCGACCCGGTTCATGATACACCTGCATGAGCGTGGCACTGATATACTTCACCTTCACTCCCTTTTCGTCGGGCATGGTCTGGATCTCCTCACCCATCTTACTGAGGAATGCTTTCTTTCCCTCTTGCAGTGAGGAGCACTCATTACCGAAGACGTTTTGACAGAGAAACTTCTGCAGGCGAGGCATGGAGTAATAGCAGAGCACTTCGGGCCATTCCAGGAGGAGAGAGACGACAGTGATCTCATTTCCCTTTTTCATCAGGTGTGTCTCTTCCACATAAGAGATGATACATTTGTGTGTCTGGTCACTCACGATGTCCTTCTTCGCAGCCTGGGCTCCTGCCACGGAAAGAAGAAGCATCAGCAAACAAGTCATTCTACGGATCATAGCGCTATTGATTGACAGTGATGTGCAAGCAAGTCTGTTTGGTCTCATATCTCACGGAGCATTTACCCTTTTCCCGGAGTTTGTTCACCACCTCCCCGAGCAGGTATTTCAGTTGCCGCTGGTCTTCCTTGTCACCATCCACATATTTGAACCTGCGGTAACTCAGGTCAAAGGTGGTGGCATGACAGTGCGCTGAGTTGGCCACGGCATTACTGTTCACTTTCATGAGTTTTCTCACATCCTCCTTGGTGCGCAACACGGAGGTGACGATGATCTTATAATCGCCCATCCGGTGTTTTTTCAGCGCCTTGCGAAACCCTTTTCCGATACTCTTGAGCAGTTTTTTCGCCTGTGGTGTGAGATAAGGAACCGAGTGCGTAAGCGGGTCGACGGCATAGTAATCACAATCCTCGATGAGTCTCAGTTTACGCTTCACCTTTTTCAGTTGCGACCGGTCCTCCAGGGGTTCTATCCCATATTTCTTGGCAGCCGCCAACTGGTGGGGGTTGTTGTCATTAAACTGAAAAGGGAAATTGGTGGGCACGTCTGAGCGGTGCGAGGCACATCCCGTGAGAAGGATCACCACGCACGGCACGAGCCATGCCCACCACGTGATAAGACGTCTGTTCCGCCTGTTCATTCGGTCTGGATGTTACGTCAGTAAACGTTTCTGTTTATTTCTCTGGAGCGACGAATCTCTTAAAGGTGATGGTGTCCTTCTTGCTGATCAGTTTGAGCACGTCACCCTCGATGGTATAGGCCATGGTGTCGGGCTTAAGATATTCTCCCGAAAATTCCAAACCCATTTCCTTGTCGAAACTTTCCTT
>CADCQC010000308.1 GCA_902803455.1 uncultured Prevotellaceae bacterium | reverse complement strand
CCGGTGATGGATACATCGACGTTCTCATGCCAGAGGATGGCGACACCCTCACGCACGTCGTCGGCACCATAGCATTTCACTTTGGCACGGGGACCATCGCTATAAGGCTTCTCCTGCACGATCTTCAACTCGCCAGTGTAGTAGTCAAACTTGGTCTGAACGTATGTGAAACCATTGATGCGGCTGATGATCATGGCAGCGTCTTTGCCAAGACCATTGAGGATGGTGCGGAGTGGCTTTTTACGCACCTTGTTGGCCATCTCTGCAATCTTGATGGCACCCTCGGCAGCGGCGAACGACTCGTGGCCAGCCAGGAAGGCGAAGCACTCGGTCTCCTCACGCAGCAGACGGGCAGCCAGGTTACCATGACCAATACCCACCTTGCGGTCATCAGCCACAGAACCGGGAATACAGAAACTTTGCAGGCCGATGCCGATGGCCTCTGCAGCCTCTGCGGCATTCTTCACACCTTTTTTGATAGCGATGGCAGCACCGCAGACATAAGCCCATTTGGCATTCTCAAAGCAGATGCCTTGGGTGTCCTCACAGATCTGATAGGGGTCTACACCAGCAGCCTCGCAAATCTGGTTGGCTTCCTCAATCGACTGGATGCCATTGGCATTCAGAGCGGCAATCACCTGATTGATGCGGCGCTCCTGACTCTCAAACTTTACTTCTCTTATCATAGTTGATTCCTCCTTATTCTTTACGTGGGTCAATCGTTTTCACAACACCCTGCTCAGCGGTGGTGCGACCATAGCGGCCCGTGAATTTCTTCACAGCCTCATTGGCATCCATACCGCTCTTGATGGCTTCCATCATCTTGCCCAGGTGCACATACTCATAACCGCAGACTTGTGAGTCAGCGTCAAGGAACATCTTGGTGATGTAGCCCTCGGTCAGCTCCAGATAGCGGGTGCCTTTGGCCTTTGTGCCATAAAGCGTACCTGTCTGGCTGCGAAGACCTTTACCCAAATCCTCCAGACCGGCACCAATCACCAGACCGTCCTCTGAGAAGGCGCTCTGTGTGCGGCCGTAGACCACTTGCAGGAACAACTCGCGCATTGCAGTGTTGATGGCGTCACACACCAGGTCGGTGTTCAAGGCCTCAAGAATGGTCTTGCCAGGAAGAATCTCAGAAGCCATGGCGGCGGAATGGGTCATACCGGTGCAACCGATAGTCTCCACGAGGCACTCTTCGATGATGCCTTCCTTGATGTTGAGCGACAACTTGCAGGTACCCTGTTGGGGAGCGCACCATCCAATGCCATGAGTATAGCCGGAGATGTCTTTGATCTCCTTGGCCTGAATCCATTTGCCCTCCTCTGGAATGGGGGCTGGTCCATGGTGAGGACCTTTCGCAACAACACACATGTTGTTGACTTCATTGGAATAAGTCATATCCGTTAAATAATAAAATTAAAAAATAATTGGATCTGAAAAAATGTCATCAATGTTGGTCAAAAGCAGTCTGATGCTGCTTCAACGCTGCAAATTTAATCAAATATTCTTGATTTTCATTCTCTGCAACCACCTTTTTTCTTTCAATGATGACGTTTTTCATCTTCTTTTATCCACGATTGTTTTTTTTGTTGTAACTTTGCAAACCGAAAATGTCATTTTGCAGGTATGAAAAAAGAGGTGATTGTCAATGAGAATGAACTCATCAAGGCGGCAGGAGAAGGAATGGATGCCTTCATCGATGTCTTTGTGAAAGCCATCTACAAAGCCATCGGAGGTGAACTCAATGCCGACAACATGCAACAGCTCAATGCCGATCAGGTGACACTCCTGGCATACGTCATCCTGCGTGATGAGGTGATGGACGGAGGATTCGTGTTGCTTATCCACGATGGCTACGGAGCCTTCATCTTCAAAAATCCTTTCTCACGCATGATGCGAAACTGGGGATTGGGAGAACTCTCGAGCTTGCTCAACAAAGTGCATAAACTCTACACACATCACCATGAGGTGATTGAGCGCGACTACACCGATGAGGAATTCATGGCGCTCTATGAGACATTGCCCCAGTTTGATGACTACGATGATGAGTTCGTGGAGAACGAGGAAGATTGGACTGCTGCCGTCGCCACATACGTCGATGAGCACATCGACAACCTGGCACGGGGGGTGACCGCATGATCATCCCCGTCGGTGAGAAGACACCCTCCATGCCTCCCGCAATTTGGTAAAGATTATGAACAAAGAAGAGCAACTTCTCAGGAAAAAGAGTCCTGTACAGATAAAAAACAAGAAAGCCTCGTTTGAGTATTTCCTCGTCGAGACTTACACGGCTGGTATCGTGCTGACAGGCACCGAGATCAAGTCGATCAGGATGGGTAAGGCATCCCTCACCGATACCTATTGCACCATTATCAATGGTGAGATGTGGGTCAAGGGAATGAGCATCTCACCCTATTTTTATGGATCTTTCAGCAACCATGAGTTGAAGCGCGACCGGAAACTCCTCCTCAACAGAAGAGAGATCAGAAAACTGCAGGAGGCCACCAAGCAACCCGGCTTCACCATCATCCCCATCCTCGTCTTCCTCAATGAGAAAGGATTCGCAAAGATGGATATCGCTCTGGCAAGAGGAAAGAAAATGTATGACAAGCGACAGACGCTGAAAGAGAAGGAAGACCGGCGTGAGATGGACAGAGCAAGAAAAATTTATTGATTGTTTCAGATAAGATGACCATTCAGGAGATTGCCAAGCAACGCATCCTCATCATGGATGGAGCAATGGGTACCAGGATTCAGCAGTTTCATCTCGCTGAGTCAGATTTTCATGGATATATGTTTCGCCAATTACCTGTGGTGATGATGGGCAACAATGACGTGCTCAACATCACCCGGCCAGATGTCATCCATGAGATTCATTGCAAATACCTGGAGGCGGGTGCCGACATTATTTCCACCAATACATTCAGTTCGCAACGCATATCACAGGCCGACTACCAGTTGGAGCATTTCAGCAGACAGCTGGCGCTCGAAGGAGCAAAACTAGCCCGCAAGGCTGCCGATAGTTATGCCACACCCGATTGGCCTAGATTTGTGGCCGGGTCGATGGGACCCACCAACAAATCTTGTTCCATGAGTCCTGATGTGACTGACCCGGGAGCAAGAGCCATCACTTACGACCAACTCTGTGAGGCGTATCACGAACAGGCGATGGCACTCATCGAGGGTGGGGTAGACCTTTTCCTCATTGAGACCATTTTTGATACACTCAATGCGAAGGCTGCTATTGATGCGGTCATGCAGGCCATGGAGAAAATGGGGCGCACGCTGCCCATCATGCTCTCAGTGACCATCAGCGACCTCGCAGGACGTACCCTCAGCGGACAGACGCTCGATGCTTTTTTGGCAAGCATCAGCAGCTACGATATCTTTTCCGTAGGACTCAACTGCTCTTTTGGTGCCACGCAAATGAAGCCGTTCCTCAAGGAACTGTCTTCCAAAGCCTCATGTCTGGTGTCGGCATATCCCAACGCAGGACTGCCTAATTCACTGGGACTTTATGATGAGACAGCAGAGACCATGACACCATTGATGGAGAATCTCATCGATGAGGGACTTGTCAACCTCATCGGCGGATGTTGCGGCACCGATGAGCATTTTATCCGCAGTTTCGCGGAAGTGGCCAGAGGCAAGCGTCCACGTGTGCCTGCACCACCATGCGATGATATGCGTCTGAGCGGACTGGAACCGCTCACCGTCACCCCACAAATCGGGTTCGTCAATGTGGGTGAGCGGTGCAACGTGGCCGGCTCACGCAAATTCCTGCGGTTGATCAATGAGAAAAAATACGACGAGGCGGTGAGTATCGCCCGGAAACAGGTGGCCGACGGTGCCCTTGTCATCGACATCAATATGGATGACGGATTGCTTGACGCACAACATGAGATGACCACCTTCCTCAATATCATCGCTTCCGAACCGGATATCGCAAGGGTGCCGGTAATGATCGACTCTTCCAAATGGGAGGTCATCGAGGCTGCACTGAAGTGTGTGCAGGGAAAATCCATCGTCAACTCCATCTCTCTGAAAGAGGGCGAGCAACGGTTCATCGAGCGGGCGCGGCTCGTCCGGCGCTATGGGGCTGCGGTCGTGGTCATGTGCTTCGATGAACAAGGACAGGCCACCTCGTTTGAGCGGCGCACGGAGATTGCGGCAAGAGCCTATTCCTTGCTGGTCGATGTCGTGGGATTCAACCCTTCCGACATCATCATCGATCCGAATGTGCTGGCCATCGCCACCGGAATCGATGAGCATAACGCATACGCAGCCGACTTCATCAAGTCGTGTGCCTGGATACGCCAGCATCTCAAGGGAGCACATGTCAGCGGTGGCGTGAGCAACCTCTCTTTTGCCTTCCGGGGCAACAACTATATCCGTGAGGCCATGCATGCTGTCTTCCTTTACCATGCCATCCGGCAGGGTATGGATTTCGGTATCGTCAACCCGGCGGCAAAGGTCACTTACAACGATATCCCTGCCTCGCAACTCGATATCATCGAGGATGCCATCTTGTGGCGGAGGGAGGATGCCACTTCACGACTCGTACAACTGGCGGCAGATATCAAACAGCAGGAGGAGGAACAGAAGGCGGCAGCAGGAGGAAAAACCGTGCAACAAGCGGTGACAGAGGAGCAGTGGCGCCAACTGCCGTTGGAAGAACGGCTGACCTACGCGCTGAGAAAGGGTATCGGAGATTACCTGCCTCAGGACCTGGAGGAAGCACTGGCTGTCTTCCCACGTGCGGTCGACATCATTGAGGGTCCATTGATGGCCGGCATGAATCTCGTGGGACAGTTGTTCGGATCAGGAAAAATGTTTCTTCCACAGGTGGTCAAGACGGCGCGCACCATGAAACAGGCTGTGGCATATCTCCAGCCGCATATCCAGAGGCAGCGGCAAGGCAAGGAGACCAAGGCAGGAAAAATACTGCTCGCCACCGTGAAAGGTGATGTGCACGACATCGGAAAAAATATTGTCTCCGTGGTGATGGCCTGCAACAATTACGAAGTCATCGACATGGGAGTCATGGTCCCTGCCAGCCAGATCGTGAAAAAGGCTTTGGAAGAGAATGTGGACCTGATCGGTTTGAGCGGTCTCATTACACCCAGTCTTGAGGAGATGGTCAACGTGGCCACAGAATTGCGGAAAGCTGGACTCGACATCCCGATCATGATAGGAGGTGCCACCACCAGTCAACTGCATGTGGCGCTGAAAATCGCTCCCGTCTATGGCGGACCGGTGGTGTGGATGAAAGATGCGGCACAAAATGTCATCGCAGCTTCGCAACTGCTCGACAGTCAGCAGCGGGAGGCTTATACCCAAAAACTGCATGCTGATTACAGGCAGATGCAGGAGGAATATAACGGCAACCAGCAACCGTTGCTGTCGATCAAGGAGGCCAGGGAGAGAAAACCTCATCTCTTCGATGAGCCGTAATATAATGAGAATACATGAATCAGATAAAAAATATAGTTTTCGATTTCGGCGGGGTGATCGTCACGCTCGACCATCAGAATGCCGTCAGAGAATTTGCCCGATTGGGCTTGAAAAATGCCGACACGATCCTTAACCCATATACACAGGGGGGCATCTTCGGGGAACTGGAATTGGGCCACCTGTCTGCTGAAGATTTCATCGGGAGATTGGGAGAATTATGCGGTAGAAAACTCGCGCATGAGGAGTGTCTCCATGCATGGCTAGCCTACCGGAAGGAACTGCCCGAGCGCAACCTCCAGGCATTGAGAAACCTGAGGAAGGCGGGCTACAGGCTCATCTTGCTCTCCAACACCAATCCCTTCATGATGCAATGGGCTTCCAGTCCACAGTTTGACGGTCATGGACATGCGGTAGAAGACTATTTTGATAGCGTATATGTGAGTTATCGGGTGGGGGTGATGAAACCCGATCAGGCTTTCTTCCGCCATGTGCTGATGGAAGAACAGATCGCCCCATCCGAGACATTGTTCGTCGACGACGGACCGCGAAATGTGGCTGCTGCCAGTGAGTTGGGCTTCAATACCTATTGTCCCGAGAATGGGGCAGACTGGACACGTGAGATAACCAACCACCTGCGTCGGCAGGCATATGACCTGCATCCAGAGTCGGCATTGACAACAAGATGATCATTCCAAAATTGTCTGTTATGGTATCAAAGAGAAAAAAGAGATGGCATCTGCTTCCAGGCGAACCCATCACAGAACTCGACAAGAAAGTGATGTATTGGGAGAACAAAGGCAGAGAAGTTCCCTCGCGTGACCTGATCCGCACGCCAGAGGAAATCGAGGGAATCAGAAAAAGCGGCGTTATCAACACGGCAGTACTTGATGAGGTGGCAAGACAGATTCATGCGGGCATGAGCACACTCGAGATCGACCAGATCTGTTACGACTATTGCACCAGCCATGGTGCCACTCCCGCTTGCCTCGGTTACGAGGGCTTCCCCAAAAGTGTGTGCACAAGCATCAATGAGGTGGTTTGTCACGGCATACCCAAGGCGGAGGATATCCTGGTGGAAGGAGACATCATCAACGTGGATTTCACCACGATCCTCGACGGTTTTTATGCCGATGCCTCACGTATGTTCATCATCGGAAAGACCTCTCCAGAGAAAGAACAACTGGTCAGGGTCGCCAAGGAGTGCCTGGAGATCGGTGCTGAGGCGGCCAAACCTTACTGCTTTGTGGGTGATATAGGGCATGCCATCGAGAAACATGCGAAGAAATACCACTATGGGGTGGTGCGCGATCTCTGTGGACATGGCGTGGGCCTGAAATTCCATGAGTTGCCCGACGTGCCGCATTTCGGCCACAAGGGGGAAGGCATGCTGCTCGTGCCTGGAATGGTGTTCACCATCGAACCGATGATCAACATGGGTACGTGGCGTGTCTTTGTCGATGAGGAGGATGAATATGGATGGGAAGTGATCTCCGATGATGAACTTCCCAGCGCTCAGTGGGAACACACGTTCGTCATGACGGAGCATGGCGTGGAAATATTGACCTATTGACTATGGCATCATCACACAACGACATCTATATCCTTGGTATAGAGAGCAGTTGCGACGACACTTCGGCGGCTGTTATCCGTAATGGCGTGTTGTTGAGCAACGTCACGGCATCCCAGGATGTACACCGTGATTATGGAGGGGTGGTGCCGGAACTGGCTTCCAGGGCACATCAGCAAAATGTGGTGCCTGTTGTCGACCAGGCTATCAAAAGGGCTGGTATTCAACGTGAGATGCTCTCGGCCATAGCCTTCACACGCGGACCCGGATTGATGGGGTCGCTCCTCGTCGGTGTGAGTTTTGCCAAAGGACTCGCGCGCTCTCTGGGCATCCCGCTCGTCGACGTCAACCACCTGCAAGGACATGTCATGGCGCATTTCATCAAAGAGGATGAGGCCGATGCCTCGGCGCCACCGATGCCCTTCCTGTGTCTGCTCGTCAGTGGAGGCAACTCTCAGATCGTCAAGGTGAACGCCTACAACGATATGGAAGTGATCGGTCAAACCATCGACGATGCGGCGGGTGAGGCGATCGACAAGTGCTCTAAGGTGATGGGACTGGGATACCCGGGCGGACCGATCATCGACCGGCTTGCCCGACAGGGAAATCCTCATGCTTATAAGTTCTCCGAACCTCATATTCCGGGCTTCGACTATAGTTTCAGCGGGTTGAAGACGTCTTTTCTCTACAACCTGCGCGACTGGATCAAAGACGATCCTGATTTTGTCGAGCACCATAAGGAGGACCTGGCGGCAAGCCTAGAGTTCACCATTGTCGATATCCTGATGAAAAAACTACGTCTGGCGGTCAAGGAGACCGGCATCAAGCATGTCGCCTTGGCTGGAGGGGTGTCGGCCAACAACGGACTGAGAAATGCCTTCCATGACCATGCCAGAAGATATAAGTGGAAGATTTATATACCGAAATTCAGTTATACCACCGACAATGCGGCGATGATCGCCATCACAGGTTATTACAAGTATCTTGATGGGGTGTTCTGTGACATCAATGCGCCGGCATTTTCGAAGGTGACTTTCAAATAATCACGGTAGGACATCCGTTTACCGTGTCAGAAACAGATTATTCAACGCTCAAAAGTAAAACTATGGAATTGGAAAAAAAAGTGCTGAGCCGCGAGATACAGACGCTGCTCTATGAGTCGGGAAAGACACTCGGAACGGCTGAAAGTTGTACCGGTGGAAGAATCGCAGAGGCCATCATCTCAACACCGGGCGCTTCCGAATATTTCAAAGGCGCCATCGTGTCGTATACCAATGAGGTGAAGGAACGGTTACTGCATGTGGATCACCAACTCCTCGAGGAGAAAACGGCCGTTTGTGAGGAGGTGGCCGTGGCCATGGTCAAAGGGGCGTGTGAGACGCTCAATGTCGACTATGCGATCGCTGCCACCGGAATTGCAGGGCCTGGAGGCGGGACAAAGGAAATCCCCGTCGGCACCATCTGGTTGGCCTACGGCAGCAAGGATAATGTGGAGACACTCATGCTCAATGAGGATAAAGGAAGAGATCTCAACCTTTCACAGGCTACTTTCAGAGCCTTGCAGGGTTTTCTCGCATATATCAACCAACACCTGGAAAAACCATTGCCGATCGAGTGATTTTATAAAATTTTTGACAAAGAACGGCTCCAGTGGCCCCGCGAAATTCAAAAGATTCTTAAAATATAAGTTTTAGGAATCTTTTTTAATATTATTTAGATGGATATTTTCGCCCATCTACTGGGATTGTTGTACTTTTGCGTTGATTTTTTTCGACATACGTTATCATATTGAAAATAACTCATAATACAGATAAAAATGGCAGATTCATTTGACATCCGCGAATTGAACATGCGGATTGAACAACAAAGCGCTTTCGTTTCCAATCTCACCATGGGAATGGATCGCGTTATCGTGGGACAGAAACATCTTGTCGACTCTCTTCTCATCGGTCTTCTCAGCGATGGTCATATCCTGCTCGAAGGTGTGCCCGGACTGGCCAAGACTTTGGCCATCAAGACCCTCGCACAACTCATCGATGCCAAATACAGCCGCATACAGTTCACCCCTGACCTGTTGCCGGCCGATGTGATCGGCACCATGATCTATTCCCAGAAGGATGAGAAATTCCAAGTGAAGAAAGGACCGGTCTTCGCCAACTTCGTATTGGCCGACGAGATCAACCGCGCACCGGCAAAAGTGCAGAGTGCTTTGCTCGAGGCCATGCAGGAGCATCAGGTGACCATTGGCGACAATACGTTCCCCCTGCCTAACCCCTTCCTCGTCATGGCTACGCAAAACCCCATCGAGCAAGAGGGCACATACCAGTTGCCAGAGGCACAGGTCGACCGTTTCATGCTCAAGGCAGTGATCGATTATCCTACGCTGCAGGAGGAGAAACTCATTATCCGTGAGAACCTCCATAGCAGTCTGCCGGAGGTCACACCAGTCACTACAGCCAACGAGATCCTCGCTGCACGTGAAGTGGTCAGACAAGTCTATATTGACGAGAAAATCGAACAGTATATCGCCGACATCGTATTTGCCACAAGATATCCCGACAGGTATCAGATGGCCGACCTGCGCGACCTCATCAGTTTCGGTGGTTCGCCACGTGCCAGCATCAACCTCGCCAAGGCTGCCAGAGCCTATGCCTTCATCAAGCGCAGAGGATTCGTGGTGCCAGAGGATGTGAAAGCCATCGCTCACGACGTGCTCCGTCACCGCATCGGACTGACCTACGAGGCTGAGGCCAGCAATGTCAGAAGCGAGGAGATCGTCAGCCGTATCATCAACAAAGTGGAGGTGCCTTGATGGAGACATCAGAGTTGCTGAAAAAAGTCCGCCAGATAGAAATTCGGACTCGCCGCCTGAGCCAGAATATCTTCGCAGGCCAATATCACTCTGCTTTCAAGGGCAGGGGTATGGTCTTCTCGGAGGTCAGGGAATACCAATATGGCGACGACGTGCGGGATATCGACTGGAATGTGACGGCACGCTTCCACCGGCCTTTCGTCAAGGTGTTCGAGGAGGAGCGCGAACTCACCGTCATGCTCTTGGTGGAT
>CADCQC010000307.1 GCA_902803455.1 uncultured Prevotellaceae bacterium | reverse complement strand
TCTCAGGCGACCGCTTCGAATCTTCAATAGGTATTAGTTTTTTTTAAGGTAAAAAGATTGTTTTCAGGATAACGATGCAAAGTTAAATCAAATATTTCAACAAGCAAAACAATTTACAAGCTTTTTTTTCGAAGATATTCTGTGTGCCCACACAAATTGTGCAATTTAACATACATTAATAAATTTAACAATGCAAACGATTGTGTTTTTGATAAAATAATCTATTCTGTTTGATTAAATGTCATGATGACAATTATAATATTTCATCGCTAAATCTTCCAAAAATCAACTATTTTTTGCGGTCTAACAAATATTTTGCTATCTTTGCATGATGCTTCGGCTTTTTAGGAGTGTGATTTGATGTCTTGTTTAATATTCATTTGGAAATGATGCGCAATCTTTGGTTTTTCATTTTTGTGGCTTTCGCTTCTGTTATTCATGCGGGTGATAGAAAAGAAATCAATCTCAGACAGTGGGAGTTTTCTCGTGATGGTGTAGAATGGAAAATGGTTTCTGTTCCACACGATTGGGCCATCTCTGGTCCTTTCGATAAAAAATGGGACTTGCAGTTCGTGGCTATCGAGCAAAATGGGGAGAAAGAAAAAACTGAAAAATCAGGGCGATCTGGTGCCTTGCCTTGGATAGGAAAAGGCTATTATCGCACCAACGTTTATCTCAATGAAGAGCCTGCGGGCGCCATCTTGATGTTTGATGGTGCCATGGCGGAACCTGTGGTGAAAGTGAATGGCAACATGGCTGGATCGTGGGCCTATGGATACAATGCCTTCAGACTGGATGTTGCGAAATGGTTGAAAAAAGGAAATAACCTGATTGAGGTGAGTCTGAACAACCTTGAGGAAAGTAGCCGATGGTATCCTGGCGGAGGATTATTTAGGCCGGTGACTCTATGTCTTGGCGAAAACACGATGATTGATGACTGGGATACTTTTTTCCGGACGATTAGCGTGGATAACAATCTGGCTGAGGTGGAGGTCAGTTGTGGTGCTTGCGGCGATTTGAAATCGGATTACTTATCGGTGGAGATGTCTGTCATCGATAAAAAGGGTAGTGTGGTTGCGGCTTCTCATTCTCCTCTCGATGAAAACGGAAAGGCAAAAGACCGGCTAATGGTTAAGAAACCTCAGCTGTGGTCTCCAGAAAGTCCTTATTTATATGATCTCGAGGTCAGATTGTTTAAAGGGATGCGACTCGTCGACAAAAAAGTCATCAAAGTGGGCATCAGGACAATCAAAGTTGACAAGGAGGGTGGTTTCCAACTCAATGGAAAGACTAGAAAAATCAAAGGGGTTTGTTTGCACCATGACCTGGGACCTTTGGGGGCCGCTGTCAATAAGGCGGCGCTGATCCGGCAGGTGAGGTTGATGAAGGAAATGGGATGTGATGCCATCCGCACTGCGCATAATATGCCGTCAAGCTTGCAGATGGAGGTCTGCGATTCTATGGGAATGATGGTGATGGCTGAGAGCTTTGATATGTGGATCTATCCCAAATGTAAGAACGGATATGCAAGGTTTTTCAAAGAATGGAGTGATAAAGACATCACCAATCTGGTGAGATGCCATCGCAACCATCCGGCTATCATTATGTGGAGTATCGGAAATGAGATTCCTGAGCAATGGAGCGAGGAGGGAAGAGACATTTCTAAAAGATTGCAGGATATCTGTCATCAACTCGATCCTTCAAGACCGGTGACACAAGGTATGGATAGGGCTGAGGCGGCACTGAAATCGGGCTTTGCGCAGGTGATGGATGTTCCTGGATTCAATTACCGTGTGCATAAATATGAGAACAACATCAAACAGTTGCCTAAAGGATTCTTGTTGGGATCGGAGACCGCTTCTACTGTCAGTTCAAGAGGGGTTTACAAATTCCCCGTCGTCGTGTCTGATCATGCGGTGTATAAGGATGGTCAGTGCTCAAGCTATGATACGGAATATTGTTCATGGAGCAATTTGCCGGATGATGATTGGAAAATGCAGGATGACTATTCATGGGTGATTGGGGAATTCGTCTGGACTGGATTTGATTATTTGGGGGAACCTACTCCTTATGATGAATATTGGCCTTCAAGAAGCAGCTATTTCGGTATTTGTGATTTGGCCGGATTGCCAAAAGACAGATATTTCTTATATAAAAGCAAGTGGAACCGACAGCAACATACTATCCACCTCTTACCTCATTGGACATGGCCTGGGAGAGTGGGAAAGGTGACACCTGTCTATTGCTATACGGATTGTCCATCGGCTGAGTTGTTTGTCAATGGGGTCAGCCAGGGACGGTTGACAAAAGATAAAAACTCCCGACTCGACAGGTATCGGCTGAGGTGGAATGATGTGAAATATCAGCCTGGAGAGATCAAGGTGGTGGCTTATGATGAGAATGGAAAAATCGTGGGTGAGCAGTCTGTCAAAACGGCTGATAAACCGGAGGCGATCATCATGGAGGCTGATAGAGAACAGATTACTGCTGATGGTGATGATTTGGCTTTCATTACCGTCAGTATCGTCGATAAAAACGGGACGCTCGTACCTGATGCCGACAATCAGATCTT
>CADCQC010000306.1 GCA_902803455.1 uncultured Prevotellaceae bacterium | reverse complement strand
GAGATGAAGACATCCAACGGATTGCCTATGATATGATTGACCATCAGCATCACGTCGGTGACGTCCACGATCTTGTCGCCGTTCACGTCACCTAAAAGTTTGGCGACTGCATCCTTGTTGAAGACCGGGCGCACGCACTGGCCGTCGCACCTTCCGCCATATTCGTACCATCCATAATCATCAAAGCCAAGGTAGTAAGCTCCTCCCACATCTTCTGGGTCGGATGTGCGTGACCAATAGGCACCGCCATCGAGCAGCATGTCGTCAAGACGCCATCCTGTTTCGGGCAGGAAGATGGTATTGCCGTTGGCACCCTTTACCTCATAGCCATTGACTCCCCATACAGTGGTCTTTGTCCATTCACATTCGTTTCTTAATTCGTCTAACTGCTCCTTGGAGGGTGTCCGCCATTGGTTGCCCCAATTGACGTAGGCGGCATCATCTTCTGGATCAAGTTCGTATTTGCCATCTGTGAAACCATCCTTACCACGGCTGCTGTCGGAGCAGTATTTGGTGAAACTGGTGTCAAAGCCTGAAACTTCGCCCCACTTGTAGTTCTCCCAATTAAACAGGTAACCATCAGAGGTGTCAAAATCGTGACCTGTCGTGTCGCCCCAGGCGAAATAGAGACCGGATTCTTGGGGACTGAATGCACCCACATTACAGGTGGCCCATAGTGTGCCGCTGGTTAACCCGAGGTCAACGTATTCGTGCTCATCATTGTTGCCGAGTCTCACGAAGTCATCACCGCTGATACCTTCTACAGACCATCCTTTTTCTTTTGCCACGGTTATCTGCTCATCTGTGATGGCGTTTTGCTCTGCCGCATTGTTCAGGTCTATCACCACCATATAACCGCCGTTGGGGGGAGAGGGAAGCGAGTTGACCAGGTTTTCCATTGCCTGATCCTTGATTTTGTTGTTGTAGATATACAATTGGAACAATTCGTCGCAGCCCGTCAAGTCAAGCGATGTCAGTTGGTTGTCATTGCAATTAAACATCATCATTTTATGATGGTTGGTCACGTCAATCGCTGTCAATTGGTTGTTTTCGCAAAACAATTGTTCCAGCACCAGATTGTTGGTGACATCAAGTGCTGTCAGACGGTTTCCTGAGCACGACAGAACGCCTAAGTTGGGATTGTTGGCGACGATAAGTTCGGGCAGTTGATTGTCGTTACAGTAGAGAAGTAACAGATTCTCATTGTTGGTGACATCAAGCGTGGTCAAAAGGTTATTGCTGCAATCCATTTTTCTCAGTTCCGGGCACTGGGAGACGTTGAGCGAGACGAGTTGGTTATAGTCACAAGACAATTCTCTTAATTTGGGATTGCCTGACAGGTCGAGAGAGGTGATTCTGTTGCGCTTTTCTTCAGGTGTATCCACATTATTGCCTACATCAAGATTTGTCAGTTGCTTGAAGTTCTCTATACCGCTAAGGTCTTGTATGTTGCACCCTCTTGCTGTAATCTTGGTGATTCCCGACATCTCAGCGTCAGTAATGACAGCATCTTTACCATAGGATTGGGAGAGCAGCCACTCGCGGAAGTGATTATCGGGGAAATTGGTCTCGTTGATATTGACACCGGTCACGATTTCAGGAATTTTCTCAAAATTGATTGTGATCGTCATCATCATTACACCATCAGGCATTGTGAAAGAATAGATGCCATTAGAATGCTGGGTGACATTTTCACTTGACAAATTTTCATCGTATGTGATACCCGTGAACCGGTAATTGCTATAAGGATTAAAATCGAAGTAAACAGTTTCGCCAGGTTCTGCTATGCCTACTTGTGAACCTGCATTATACGTTCCCAACTCCATCTCCGTTCCTACACGGACCTCGCCCGCTTCGTATGGCTTGGCCATGATGACGATATACTGCGCCCAGGTAAACGTGCTGGCAAAAAGTGTCATAAGCAGGGTTAACAATGCTCGCACATGCTTCTTTGGAGTGTGTTTTATTGTTTCCATATATATATAATTAAGGTTTTTATGAGATAATCTGGCAGCAAAGATAAGGAAAAATAGTAAAAATACCAACGATTGACAAAAATCGCTGTAAAGTTGCGCTTTTTTGATGCCACTTCGGACAGTTTTTGATGCCTTTTCCCGTTTTTATCGTCTTTTTCCGTGGTTGTCCGAACAAGATTGACGGTTATCCGACGGAAAAATTGCGGCGTAGCGAAAATCTGTATTCCTTTGCAATGTCAAAACGAAAAAATAGAAAACAAAATAAAAAAAACAAATAAAAAAATTACGATTATGAAAAAGAATGTTTTTGTATTGGTATTGTTCTGCTGTCTCTCAATGATGGCTCATGCAGAAATCGCAAAGTATTGTATGTCCTACTCCGACTTCGTGGCCGGTAACTGGAAATCTGTTGACGAACTGACACAAGGTCGCACCAAACAGGCTTGTCAGATGAAGTTCAACAACAATCAGTTCAGATTCAAGACTGGTGACAAGGTGGCTGACAAGTTGCTGAAAAAGGAAGCCTTTGCCGTGATGTATGGCGAACATATATATGTCAATTGCCGGAATCTCCGTGTCAACGGTACTTACCTCGACATCTCAGGTTACACGCATGCAGTGTGCTACGGTAAAGACAAATTGTGTGTGATGGCTTATAAGAACCACGATGCATCATTCCTCTTAGGATTAGGATTGGGTCTTGCCGGTTGCTTCGTCGACAACACAGCATTGAAAGTGGGAATGGAAGTCGGGTCGATCGGTTTGTGGGTTGGCAATGAATACCTGAGCCGTGCCGTATGTTATCTCGTTGACAGCGATGCCCAGCCTGATGGCAAGATTGCCACCACACGCATGAATGATGATTTCATGGAGAAATTGCTCAACAACGATGCACCCTTGTTGGAGAAGTACAAAGCTGCTGGCAACAAGCATAACCGCCAGTCTGCCTCCAACGTGCTCCCCATCTTGATGGAGAAAGGTCTTGTGAGCACAAGCGCCGTCTATTGATACTATGAGATATTCAAAAAACTCGCCGCTCTTTCTTTATGGAAAGGCGGCGAGTTTTTTATTTTAGGATATCTCATTTCAAGTATTCTTCCATCGTCTCTTGATAAACGTTGCCATAGTTCTTGGTGTTGTAGAGCTTGACGTGGGAGCCGGAAACCGAGCGTGCGAGAGAGTAGTAGAGATTTCGCAAGGAGATATGCGGATCCAGCGAGATGGTTTCTTGGAAACGATCGGTGAGATAGTTAGTCAGATAGACACCGATTTGATTGCTCCAACCAGAGGCGTGGCTCTCCTCGTAAGGACTGGCGGAAGTGAGAAAGAGCGTACCGGGCAAATTCTGGCACTGTTGCCCAAGACCGCCAGCATAGCAGGCTTCCACACAGACGAACATCTTGCGGTGAGGGGTACCGGCAAGGATGTCTTGTATCGTGGTGTAACGTATCGACCGCTGGTCGCCGAAATCTAGAGAACCGGGTGTGCCGTGACTGCTCCAGAATATGTAGATGTTGTCATTGGGTGTGGAAGAGATGACTCGGGGCAGCCGGTCGCTGGACTTTCCTTGCAGGATATTGGCCATATCGGTTTGTGTGATATCGTCGAGATGATAATCGATGGCCGATGGGGTGTATAGGTTGTCGCCCGCTTCATTGATGCGGATGGCCCCGGGGTCGTTGGTGTTGCTCTTGCTGTTGGCTATGTCATCATTGGCTATGAGCACGATATGGTCATCATCGTAACCATGTTGGCGAAGGATCTGATACATGGCGAAGACATCTGACTGGAAACGGTAGTTTCTCCAACCTGTGGAACCGGCCACCAACAAAGCCCATCGGTCGGATAGGGGCGGGTAGGTGATTTCAGGGGTGTCATCTTCGAAATAATCTATCTTGGAGGCTGTCCATTGCCAGGGATCCTGAGAAGAGATGGAGTGATTCGTGCTCTCCGAGGTGGCGTATCCCAGTGTGATGAATGAGCCTTGGTAATAGCGCCAGTGCCGGTAGGTGGAATGGAAATGGTTGGTGTGGGTGTTGGGGTCAAACAGCCAACGCCCTGAGGCTCCGTAGATGGAAGGACTGGCACCCTGCTGGAGCTGACTGAATATCTGTCTCATGCCATCGGTGTAACATCCCCATGCTGTGCCATTGTTGCCCGTAGTCACCGAACGGATGGACTGGATGAGCGACAGTCCTGTGTGCTGCGACAGCATGTCGGCAAAGGCGACGAGGCAGAGAGCGTCGTAGAACTGCGCCTCACCATTCATCATTTCGGAGGAGAAATGCTGGCGGTAGGCTTGGCTGAACCCCGACTCCGGCCATGCGGAGAGATCGATGCCCTCGTAGGACACCTCTGAGTCGTTGCTCAGGTTCTTTGCAATGGAGGGGGTGATGAAGAGGTCGGAGCAATAAAAGCGTGGAAAGCAAAGGTCTTTTGTCTTATCTGATTGTAGCAGACGGGTCAGCTCTTCATCGAGGGCCAAAGCGTCATTCACGCTGCTAGGAACAAAGATGACGCTGTTGAATTTCATCTGGATGTCGTCTGACGGCAGGGAACGGACATGCTCGCGCAGTTCGTCGGTATTTTTGTATGGTAGCACACCTTTGATCTCCAGACCATATTCTTCTGCGATGAAACCAAACCAGTCGATATATGCGCTGTGGTTCTCCACCAGGTCATCGGCTTCGGTGGGAGCCAGTAAGGTGATGGTGCGGATCGGCGAGAGACTCTGTCGGGCGATGGTGGCGATAAGGATCTCCAACTGCGTGATGTCGCATTCGGCCATGTTCCACACATAGTCTTTGTCGGAGAAGACACGTTGATACTCCACATTGGTGGCCATAGGCGAGATCATGGGCTTACGATAAGCGGCTTTCTGGGGATTTTGCTCAATCACCTTTCCCAGAGTGATGGCCATATCTCGCGCGAGCTGTGAGGTGCAGGGGCCGATGATGGCGTGGATGGTCGTGTCGTTGGCAATCCGTTGCATATACTCATCGATATCGGCGGCATTTTGGTCTTTGAACTCCAGTTGCAGTTCTACACGCTTGCTCATGCCTTTTTGTGCCTCAGACAAGTTGTGCAAGGCCCATGCGGCTGTCTTTTGCCACTGTGGCAGGTCTTCGTCCTCCAGAAGCACGGCCACCCGACAGACATGGGTGACGGTTGGTTCCGTATCGGTAGCCTGGTCTTTCTCGCTGCAGGCGCTGATGATGATGGAAGAGAGGGCGAGCGTGCAGCATGTGGAGCAGAAGGTGAAAAAACGGTGAGTAGAAAGATTCATGGTGATTGTCTTTTGCTTGTCTCTTTGGCGATGGCTTCATCCCTGTAGCTCTCGAGTTTTTGGATGAAGTAGTCTTTATTGTAAGCGTTGTAGAAGACGGTGGCCAGCTTGCTGATCTTAAACGTAGGGTCAACAATGACATCTGTCGCATGTTCTGCCAGTCCCATTGTCTGGGTGGCAGGCCATGACTGGCCGTGGCGCCAACTGGTGAGATAGTCGAAGATGATGTCGCCCCCATGCACGATGATGGAGAAGGGGATGAAGGGGGATTGTCCGCGTCGGTCAGTGTCCATCCCAATGATCAGACCTCCGTTGAGTTCCTCGTCGGTCATCGCTTGTATGGCTCCTAAGCAACTGCCGCCAAGCAATGGCAGGACGGTTTCATTGTAGAAGGTGATGTCCTCAGTGTTTCTCGTCTGGCTGCTGATACGCCGGCACATGACGTGGTAGGCAGAGTCGGGCATGGCAAAGCCCTCTTCACCATCCGCTAGATAGGCGACGGTGACGTCCTCAGCATGGGCCACATGGGCGGCATGTCCGTCCTGAAAACCTTTGATGGCTCGCTCGATCTCGGAAAAGCCAGGCGCTGCCGCCAGGATGTAGGCCGGTGAGGCATCCAGAATGAGGCCGGCGAGGTAGCATGCGCCATAGCGGTCGATGGCCACGGTGCTCACCCCCTCGATGGGGGCATCGCTCTCTAAAAAGAGTACCCGGCTGCCCTTTCCCTTCAGACTGACGTGCTGCTGGCTGACCATCTGCTGGTAGGCCGAACTGCTCACGATGAGCACAGCAGAGTCGGTGTTGGCATTGGTGGTGAGCCAGTCTTTGAAAAAGTGCTCGGCCTCGGTCATGCTGCCCGGAAAAAGCAGATGGGCTACAACACCAGTCTGCTCGTAGAACTTGAAAAGTCCGTCGATGAGACTGTCGTTGTAGCCGTTGTCACCCACACCGTTTACGGTGGTGAGCAATGTCACTGTGGGGCTGTTGCTTGTTGTCGGTACCTGGGGTGGTGAGTCTTCGTCTTCATGGCATGCTGTCAATGCCAGCAGCATCAGCAGCATGCCCCAGAATCTGGTCATTTCATTTGTTGTTGGTTTCATTCGTAATTGATTTCATTCGGATTCCAATAGTATCGGTAGTTCTTGTCACGCACCATACGGTTGGTGGCACTGTCATAGTTCCAGTTGGGCAGACCGTCGAGGCTGCCGGTCTGGTCTTTGCCGTCTGCCTTGATCAACAGGAATTCAAGTCCTTTTTTGATGGTCATAAAGTAGGGGCGACTTTGATCCGTCTGGCCTTCACGGGTGATAGAGTAGGGGATCTCCACACCAGCGACATTGTGGCTGCGCTGGTAGCTGACATTGTCGTAGTGGGCGATGCCAGGCACACCGCAGTTGAGATAGACGGTGGTCTCGCTGGTTTCTCCTAAATCTTCCACGTAATAGCCCTCACGGAGGTTGCGCACACGATAGGCGTGGCCGTTGGCGATGCAGAAGCCGCTGCTGAGGTTCACCTGACGGTCATAGATGGGGTAGACCACCTTCACTTCGTTCTTCGCGTCGATGTCGCTGATTGTCTCACGGCAGATGGTTGCCACATAGCGGCCGGCGGCGATGACATTTGTCGTCCTGGGTTTGGAAAATGACACATTCTTTTTCAGAATGCTGCATTTCACGTTGTCACTCATGTCGATGGTGGCGAACACACCGTTCTGGTAGCCCAGTTTCCGCAGCATTTCCACAGCAGTGCCTGAGATGCGCATTCTCACCCAGTTGGCCACATCTTTGTTGGGGATGAACTCCCAGATGGGGCGTACCTGCATGTCGGTCATTTCCAGGTTGGAATGCTCCAGATCCTCGGGGATATACTCGATGCTGGACATCCATTCCTGGGCATAGCTGTCGATATCGGGCCGCTGGCCGAAGGTGAAGTGCAGCAGGTTGGCGGGGATGAGGCTCAGGTCACCACCACGGATGGAGATGTGGCAGTCGGCACTGTTCATCAGGTTCAGTTCTTTGGAATGACCCTCTGAAGAACCTTTTATTTTCAGGATTTCACCTGCTGTCAGATTTCCGAGGAGTTTGGTGTCAGTGACATCAAGCAGAGAGTCGAGGGCCATCTTCATCTCAATATCGAGCCGGCCACCCATTACGGCGCTGGTCACCACATGAGTGCCATAGCGGTTGATGAACGAGTCGACCACCTGGTCATTGAGATGTTTCTCCATCCATTGGCAGGCCTCCATGAAGTTTTTCGACAGCAGTTCGGTGTGTCCGTGATTGATATAGGATGACACTGACGGTCCGTCGAGCTTGACGCTCAGCGCAGGGGAGGTGACGTGAGTCACACTGTAGAAGTGGTTCACTTCGCCGCCTTCCCAGAAAGAGAGGGATCCGGAACCATTGCCGTTGATCAGGATGAGGTTGGCGTCGACATCGGCTTGGAAGTAGGCGCTCTGCTCATATTCACTGCGGTTGAAGGTGGAATAGCTATCGATGACGATCGAGTTGTCGGTGGAGGTGCCCAGCAGCCATTGTCCGGATGTTTTCTCCAGATCCTTCACTTTGGCGAGGTCGAGCACCTGGCAGCGGACATCTCGCATGTTGCATTTCTCACCGTGGATGGCATCGTAGCTGAATCCCACACCGTAGGTGCGGCGGAACTGCATGTTCGTGGAAGGATCCTCAACGTCTTGCAAAAAGGGTGACTGGTTTGCCAGACAGACTTCTTCATCCACCTTGTCGACTCCGGGGAGTTCAAGGTTGTCGCTGCATGAGGTCAGCCAGAGTGTGGTGGCTGCTATGCTGATAATGATGGTGAATATCTTGTTCATTGTTGCTGTCATGATGGGTTCTTATCTGTTGCTTTGCAGGCAGATGGGGTTATTGGTATTTGTAATATGATGAACGGAAGGCTCGTACGGGATACCAGTTGTCGGTAGCCTTGTTGATGGAGCAGCGCTTCAGGGTGTAGTTGGGACTGAGCACGAGGGCCTCGCCAGAGTTGCTCACACCCTCCTTGGCGGCGATGAAGCAATGCTCGCCCACGTAGTGCATGCCCATCTTGTCGAATTTCTTTCCGCCGTTGAGGTCGTCAAACTCACCGTTGTATCCGGCAAACTGTGCGTCGAAGCCTGACTGCTGGTTGGAGAAGAGCGCCTTGCAGTTTTTGCCTACATAGGTCTCCATCACGTGGATGTCTTTTACGCGGGGTACATACCAGTGGATGCGGTTGCCCATCTCGTCCTCATTGGCGTCAAACAGTCCTGGGTAGTTTTTCCTGTATCCGAGGGAGTTGCCATAGAAGATGTTGGCATAGAGCATGTCGTTGCGCACTTCCTCATAAAAATCGTAGTCGTAGCAGTCGGGATCTTTGGGGTCGACGGGAGCGCCAAACTCCAGCTGCCCTTTGATGTTCTCTCTGGTCCAGTAGCCCGGGCCGATTTTCACTACGCCATATTTGAAGCCGTCCTTGAGGTCGATGTTGTAGTCGCGGACTTGCACCTTCACCGGAGGCATGTTGATGCCCAGGTCATCGGGGTAGTAGGCACCGTCGATATAGTAAATGGTGGTGAGCCGGTCGCCGGCTTTGTAGCCGGATAACGGACGGACGTAACAGCCACCCTCGTTGTCGAACATCACCTCTGCCGGTGGGTTCTCGCCATCACCAGGGAAAAAGCCGCGGCGGATGTTGGTCACGTTCTTGTAGATGGGGTAGAAGATGGTCACACGGCGGTCGCCTCGCAGTTCGGGAACATACTCGTTGCAGATTTCCACTTTGGGAAGGTTGTCGAAATAAGCCAGTCTGACGAGGGTGCTGCCTGCCTTATTGCTGAAATTTTCCATGTCCTTGGTGATGTCGAGGCGATAGTAGTTGTCGAGGCTCAGTTGCTCCAAGCGTTCTGCGAGCAATCCTCCCTCCTGACGTGCGAGCTTCAGGATATAACTGATGATCTCGGTACGGGCAGTGGAGTTGGTGAACAGCTGCCAGATGGGGAATAGCATGCAGTGCACCATGGAGAGGCTCTTGTTGTCGTCGGCCTTGACGCTATTCAGCCATGCGTTGAGCAGCGAGGGGTCAATCTGGTTGTAAAGGTCACCGGTGCGGGAGTTGGTGGTAAGGTTGCGGATAGCTTCTTCCGAACCGCCATAGATATCGAATGAAAGACCGTTTGTGGTGTAGATATTGTGTGAGGCCTCCTCCGTCTCGCGGTTCTCTTTCTGTTTGCCGTTCTTGTATTTCATGTATTTCTC